>CAMFHT010000008.1 GCA_945952245.1 uncultured Rhizobium sp.
GCCTGGACCTATGACAAGGACATCTACGAAGAGCACATCGCCGTCCGTACCAAGGCCGGCCTCATGGACGTCTCCGGTCTGAAGAAGGTGCACCTCGTCGGCCCGCATGCGATCGCCGTCCTCGACTACATCACCACCCGCGACGTCTCGAAGCTCTATCCCGGCAAGTCGGTCTATGCCTGCATGCTGAACGACAAGGGCCACTTCACCGACGACTGCATCGTCTACCGCAACGGGCCGAACAGCTGGATGCTGGTGCACGGCTCCGGCTCCGGCCATGAAGAGATCGTCAAGCAGGCCATGGGCCGCAATTGCGCTGTTCTCTTCGATGACGACCTGCACGATCTCTCGCTGCAGGGGCCGGTCGCGGTCGATTACCTCGCCAAGCACGTGCCGGGGATCCGCGATCTCAAGTATTTCCACCATATGCACACCAGCCTGTTCGGCGCGCCGGTGACGATTTCCCGCACCGGCTATACCGGTGAACGCGGCTACGAGATCTTCGTTCGCGGTCAGGATGCCGGCATGGTCTGGGACACGATCCTCTCCGACGGCAAGGACATGGGCATCATCCCGGTCTGGTTCTCCGGGCTCGACATGCTGCGGGTCGAGAGCTACCTGCTCTTCTATCCCTACGACAATTCACAGATGTATCCCTTCCCCGACGCACCTCCGGGCGACACGCTCTGGGAACTCGGCCTCGACTTCACCGTCAGCCCCGGCAAAACCGGCTTCCGCGGCGCCGAAGAACACTACAAGCTCAAGGGCAAGGAGCGCTTCAAGATCTTCGGCCTGCTGATCGAGGCGGACGGCCCGACCGATCTCGGCGACGAGGTCTACCAGGGCGACCGAAAGGTCGGCGTCATCACCTGCCCGAGCTATTCCAAGCTCACCAACCGGTCCATGGCGATTGCGCGCCTCGACACGGACGTCGCCAAGCAGGGCACGCCACTCGAAGTGCGTGGCAAGAACGTCAAGGCGAAGGCGATCGCCCATACGATCACCTTCGACGACCCGGAAAAGAAGAAGCGGACGGCGGTCGGCTGAGGAGGCGCTCCCATGCTGGTCCAGGGTATCAAGAGCAGGCCCGTCTATCGCGGCATCACCATCGATCCCCAGGCACGGCGGCATCTCGTCGTGCTGCAGGGGGAAGGTGCGGAAGCCCTCCTCGAGCAGAAGGGGTCTCTCACGCCGGAAATCCTGTCACGGATGGAAATCCTCTTCGTCGCGGGGGCTGCCCGCGGCAAGGATCACGACAAGACGCTCGCAGCGCTGTCTGCCGATATCTTCTGGCAGGCGCCGACGGTGGAAACGCTGCTCTTCCGGCTGGGCGGCTCGCTCGACAAGGCGAAGATGGGCACCCGGCTCTACATTGCCGGCACGGAAGGCTTCATCGGCCGGGCCATGCAGCTGGCACTCGACCGGGGCATGGATTTCCAGTCCATTCCGACCGAACACCGCGGCTCGGAAGCGCGCCGCGTACAGTGCGTGCATTGCAAGGGCATTACCGACAACGTCACCACCAGCCCCTTCACCTGCAGCCATTGCGGCCTGCCGCTCCTGGTCCGCGATCACTATTCCCGCAGATTGGGCGCCTTCCAGGGCGTCAACATCGATGCGGAGGAGCCGGGCACGGCGCCTGAGCCAGAGGAGCTTTTCCTGTGACCATCCATACGGAACTCCCCGTCCGTGTTACTGCCATCACCCCTGTCGGCGATGCCATCAAGCGCTTCCGCATGGAGCGCATCGACGGTGGCCCCATGCCTGTCTTCTCCGGTGGCGCCCATGTGGTCGTGACGATGAACGATCACGGCAAGATCAGGCGCAATCCCTATTCGCTGATGTCGATACCGGGCGATACGAGCGCTTACGAAATCAGCGTGCTGCGCGTGCCCGTTTCGCGCGGCGGCTCGCATTTTCTGCATGATTTCGTAAAGGAGGGCGACGAACTGGTGGTCAGTCAGCCGGTGAACCTGTTCCCGGCGGACCGGCGCGGCCGAAAGCACCTGCTCTTTGCCGGCGGTATCGGGATCACGCCCTTCATGGCAATGATGGCGCAGCTCACTGCCGAGAACGCGGCCTTCGAGCTGCATTATGCCATGCGTTCACGCCAGCACGGCGCTTACTGGCAGCAGCTCATCGATACCTATGGGCCGGACCGGATCAAGCTCTACTTCGACGACGAGAAGAGCTTCATTCCTGCCCAGAAGATCCTTTCCAACCAGCCGCTCGGAACCCATGCTTACGTCTGCGGTCCCGCCGGCATGATCGACTGGGTGCTCAACACGGGACTTGCCGAAGGCTGGCCGCGGGAGAACCTGCATTACGAACGCTTCCTTGCCCCGCCGCCCGGCAATCCTTTCGACGTCTTCCTGACGAAGTCGGACCGGACGATCACGGTCGGCGAGCACCAGAGCATTCTCGAAGCTGCGGAAGCTGCCGGCATCGACGCCCCCTACATGTGCCGCGGCGGCGCCTGCGGCCAGTGCGAAACCGGAGTGGCCGCCTGCGAGGGTGCGCTCGTGCACAACGACATCTACCTCACGGACGAGGAAAAGGCCTCGGGGCGCAAGATCATGATCTGCGTGTCGCGGTTCGAGGGCAAGCGCCTGGCGCTCGACCTCTAGCGGAAAAGGTCCGCCCCTCCGCTCTTCCGGAGAGGGGCTGCCACACATTTTTGCGCCGGCCGGGCGCTCTGCCCGGTTGCATCAAGCGACGGATGAAAGGAGCAGGCCATGGCCATTGCTTTCAGAGACGAGACGTTCCGCGACGACTTCACCTACCGCAACAGCCCGGAAGCCGTGCGGCGTTTCCCCTTCCCGTTCGACCAGGACAATTACATGTATTCGGTCAACATGGAGCCGCATGTGATCGGCCGGAAAGGGTCCGTCTACGAGAACCTTATCGACGTGGACGAGCATTTCGTCTCCGAAATGCGGGACCGGGCGCTGGTGCTGAAGGAAGATCCGCTGCGCTATCAGGCGCTGCCGCACATGATGACGGCCCAGTGGGACACGCTGGAGCTCCTGATGGAACAGCAGGCGCTCGGCTATCCCGAACATTTCAGCCTGACGAAGGACGGCAATCGCTGGCGCTGGGTCAACCGGCCCATGGGTATAGACGACACCTTCACCTTCGGCGATGCCTCTACCCTGTCCTATGAGCCGCTCGAATACATCACCCGGCAGGCGCAGGGCGATTTCTGCATCGTCGACCAGCGCGACGGCAATCTCTGGATGGATGCCGGCATGGTGACGACGCAGGCCGACTGGTCGCTCGATTTCGACGTCGGCATGAACTTCATGGAATGGCATGGCCCCGTGCCTCTCGCGCACCAGGCCGGCGTCTTCGACCGGGCGCTGAAGTTCCTCCTGAACCTGCAGCAGGGCAAGCCGACGCGGCGGTTCAACTGGACGATGACCATCAATCCGCGCCTCGACACGAGCCCGGAAAACTACCCGAAATGGGGGCCGGACCGCGGCACCGTCACGCCCGAGAACGTCGGCGAGAAGGTGCATCTGCGGGTCGAGTTGCAATCGCTCTGGCGCCTTCCGCGCTCGAACGCGATCCTGTTCGTGATCCGCTGCTACCTGATCAACATGCAGGATCTGGTCTCGGTGCCGAAATGGGGCCGGCGCTTCCACCGCGTGCTGAAGTCGCTGCCGCCGGAACTCGCCGACTACAAGGGCCTGACCCGCTATCGCGACACGACCGTGGAATGGCTTTCGAAACACGATGACGGCGCGCCGACCAGCCCGGGCATCTGGCCGGACTGAAAAGGACTTCCATCAAGAACGGATCGTCAAATAGGGGAACAATTTCAATGACGAGAGTTGCAGTAATCGGTGCCGGACCTTCCGGCCTCGCCATGTTGAGGGCGTTTCAATCGGCAGCCAGGAAAGGCGAGGCGATCCCTGAGGTCGTCTGCTACGAGAAGCAGGCGAACTGGGGCGGGCTCTGGAACTATACCTGGCGCCAGGGCGTCGACGAAAACGGCGAGCCGGTGCATTGCTCCATGTACCGCTATCTCTGGACCAACGGCCCGAAGGAAGGCCTCGAATTCGCCGACTATACCTTCGAGGAACATTTCGGAAAACAGATCGCCTCCTATCCTCCGCGTGCCGTCATGTTCGACTACATCGAGGGGCGCGTGAAGAAGGCGGGCGTGCGCCCATGGATCCGCTTCTCGAATGTGGTGCGCTGGGTACAGTACCATCCGGAAACCCGGGACTTCACGGTGAC
Source organism: uncultured Rhizobium sp. (assembly GCA_945952245.1). Lineage (GTDB taxonomy): Bacteria > Pseudomonadota > Alphaproteobacteria > Rhizobiales > Rhizobiaceae > Gellertiella. The sequence continues at coordinate 4,243 of CAMFHT010000008.1, forward strand.
CGCCCATGACATGGTGAAGGACAGCGTGACGACCGAGCGCTTCGACTACGTCGTCTGCGCCTCCGGTCACTTCTCCTCGCCGAACGTGCCGGAATATCCCGGTTTCGATACCTTCCTCGGCCGCATCGTGCATGCGCATGATTTCCGCGATGCGCGCGAATTTGCCGGCAAGGACGTGCTCGTCGTCGGTTCGTCCTATTCCGCCGAAGACATCGGCTCGCAGTGCTGGAAATACGGCGCCAAATCCGTCACCTCCTGCTACCGCAGCAATCCCATGGGCTTCAAATGGCCCGACAACTGGGAGGAAAAGCCGGCGCTGGTACGGGTCGAGGGCAAGACCGCCTTCTTCAAGGACGGATCGAGCAAGGACGTGGATGCGATCATCCTTTGCACCGGCTACCGCCACTATTTCCCCTTCCTGCCGGACGATCTGCGCCTGAAGACCAGGAACCGGCTGGCGACGGCGGACCTCTACAAGGGGGTGGTCTACGTCCACAACACGAAGATGTTCTATCTCGGCATGCAGGACCAGTGGTTCACCTTCAACATGTTCGACGCTCAGGCCTGGTATGTGCGCGACATCATCATGGGTCGCATCAAGGTGCCGGAAGACAAGGCGGTGCTGCTGGCGGACGTGGCGGAGCGCGAGGCCCGCGAGGAAGCCTCCGACGACGTCAAATATGCCATCAAGTACCAGGGCGCATACGTGAAGGAACTGATCGCCGAGACCGACTATCCGGATTTCGACGTCGACGGCATGTGCAAGGCCTTCTTCGAATGGAAGCAGCACAAGGTCGACAACATCATGGCCTTCCGTGACAATTCCTACAAATCCCTGCTGACGGGCACCATGGCGCCGAAGCATCATACACCATGGGTCGATGCGCTCGACGATTCCATGGAAACCTATCTGCGGAACTGAGTGTCCGCAGTTTCCCCAGCCTTGAGGCCGCCTCCGGGCGGCCTTTTCTTTGCGATTGCGCTGTCATAGCAATGACATGAGGCCGTCACGGAAGGTTCAAGCGGCCGGCCTATAGCTCGGGCATCCCATCAGATCCGGAGACGACACATGTTCCGCAATGCTCTCATGGCCTCTACGGCCGTCTTGCTTCTCGCCTGTTCCGCCGCTGCCGCCGAGGTTTCGATCGGCAGCGTCACGCTTTCGTCGATCGACGCCGTCAAGTCGGAGGAGGACAAGGCTACGGAGACCAAACTTTCAGCCGGCATCACCCGCACGGCCGTAGCCGAAGGCAAGATGAAGCTCGAGAACCCGACCGAGCTCATCACCCATTACGGCTATGCCGGCGATGGTCCGCTTTCGCCAGCCGAAGGCGACGTGCAGTCGAAGGACCACAATGTCGAAGCAACCAAGACCGAGCCGGACAAGAACACCTATCTGGTGCTGAAGGACCAGAAGGGCCCGGATGCGGCCTATGACTACGGCACGCATTTCCTCTTCCAGGGTCATGAAAGCGGTCCAAAGACCAGGGACGGCAAGACGCAGGGTGCACTCACCCGCATCAATCTCGATGCCGACGAAGCGCACCGCGTGACGCTGATGGCGACCGAGACCGAGGATGGCAACGTGCTGCCGACGATCGACGGCTCCGCCTGGAACCCCTTCGCCAAGGTTCTGCTGCTGACCTCGGAAGAGGGCAATGAGGGCGGCGTCTGGCAGGCGGGCATCGATTTTCCGTCGAAGGTGAAGGACATTTCCGGCATCACGGGCCGCGGCTCCTATGAGGGCGTGCAGATCGCGAGCGATGGCTCGATCTGGCTGGTCGAGGACGAAGGCGGCAAGGGTGGCGAGAAGACCAGCCATGCCAAGCAGCCGAATGCCTTCCTCTACCGCCTGGTACCGGCAGACAAGTCCGACCTGACCAAGGGCGGCGTGCTGCAGGCGCTGCAGGTGATGGACGAAGCCGGGCATCCGATCGTCTTCACCGAAGGCAAGAGGGACGAGGACATTCTCTCCGACGCCATGAAGGCGCTCCACACCTATGGCAAGCGCTTCAAGACGCGCTGGATCACCCTGCACGACACGGCGAAGGACGGCATGGAGCCGTTCGATGCCAATGCCGCCGCGAAGGCTGCCGGCGCCTCGCCCTTCAAGCGTCCGGAAAACGGTCAGTTCCGGCCGGCATCGGATTTCAGGGAATTCGTCTTCGCTGAAACCGGTGATACCAATGCCAAGAGCGAAGCCAATGCCGACCACGGCGGCTTCGGCGGCGTGTTCAAGATCACCCAGCCGAGCGCCTCGGCAAACGATGGCGAGCTCACGCTGGTCTACCGCGGCACCCTCGAGCATACCGGCTTCGACAATCTGAGCTTCCTGACCGCGGACCAGCTGGCCGTTGCCGAGGATGCAGGCTCGAAGCTGCACGGCCAGCGCGAAGCCTTCGATTCGCTTTACGCGATCGACCTGGCGACCGACTATGGCAAGGACGGTGCACCGCAGCCGGTGCGTTTCGTGGCCGAAGGACGCGACGGCGCCGCGACGCTCGATTCCAAGCTCATCCGCATGGGAGACAGCGGCTTCCAGAACGATGACGACAACGAAATCACCGGCATCCATGTTTCCGATGGCGATGCGAGCGTGGAAGGTCTGATCGGTACGAAGGCGCCCCAAGCGTTCAACGAGAACTGGCGTGTCTTCTACACGCAGCAGCACGGTGAAAACATCACCTGGGAACTCACGGCAGCGAAGTAAATCGGAATGCCAGCGCATGAAGCCCGCCGACCCTGCCGGCGGGCTTCATGCCGTCCTGAGATCAGCTGCGCGGCCGGGTCTTCTGCGGGTCGTAGTGGGAAAGCGGCACGACAACCGCCGGGATGCGCTTCTGGTGCCCGTCGAGCTTGCCGATTTCGAGCGCCGTGCCGGGAGCGGCATACATCACGTCCACGCGGGCGAGCGCGATGTTCTTCTTGAGGATCGGCGAACGCGTGGCCGAGGTGACGACGCCGATCTGGGCGCGGCCCACATGCAGGCAGTCTCCATGGCCGACCGCTTCGTTGCTTTCGATATCGAGCCCGACCAGAACCTGGCGCGGATGCTCCTTGCGGCGGATCAGCGCCTCGCGGCCGATGAAGTCGTCGGTCTTCGACTTCAGCGGTACGGTGAAGCCGATGCCGGCCTCGAACGGATCCGTCTGGTCGTTGAACTCGTAATTCGCGAAGATCAGGCCCGCCTCGATCCGGACCATGTCGAGGGCGGCAAGTCCCATGGGTTTGAGCCCGTATTTCTCACCAGCCTTCCAGACCGCGTCGAAGACCTCGTTGCAATCCTTGGGATGGCAGAAGATCTCGTATCCGAGCTCGCCCGTATACCCCGTGCGCGAGATGACGATCGGCGCCCCCTCGAAATGGCCAATCCGGGCAACGGCGAAGCGGAACCATTCGAGCTCGCTGATGGTGGGTTGGGTCGGGGCAGTCCAGAGGATTTCCTTGAGGATGTCCCGGCTGGCGGGGCCCTGGATGGCGATGTTGTGGAGCTGGTCGGTCGAGGAGCGCACCCAGGCCTTGAAACCCATCTTCTCTGCCTGCTGGCGCAGCCAGTTGCCGGAAGCGTCGTCGCCGCCGATCCAGCGGAAGTTGTGGTCGCCCAGCCGGAAGACCGTTCCATCGTCGATCATGCCGCCGTGCTCGTAGCACATCGCGGTATAGACCACGCCGCCCGTCGTCAGCTTTCGCATGTCGCGCGTGACGCAGTATTGCATCAGCGCTTCCGCGTCGGGGCCAGTTACCTCGAACTTCCGGAGCGGCGAGAGATCCATGACCACTGCCTTCTCGCGGCAGGCCCAATATTCCTCGATCGCGCCCTCGCCCGCGAAGTTCTGTGGCAGCCAATAGCCGCGATATTCCACCATGTTGCGGGTCAGCGCCGAAAGGCGCTGGTGAAAGCCGGTTTCCTTGGTCAGTTCCGCTTCGGCGTCGGGAGTCATGCGGTAGGCCATCGCTTTCTTGAAGGTTTCCGTTGAGGAATAGGTGCGGACATGGATGTCGGTCGGCTCCCAGCCGTTGGCGGGATCGATGTCATCAGGGCAGGACGAGGAGACGCAGACGAGATCGGTCAGCGCCCGCATCAGCACGTAATCGCCGGGCCGCGTCCAGGGTTCATCGAGATAGAGCTGGTTATGGTCGTCCACGCGGGTGTTGTAGAAGAAATTCAGCGCCTCCCAGCCCTTGCGCGGCTTGACGCCGTAGGGCTCAAGCGCATGGTTGAAATTGTCCGTGCAGTTGATGTGGCCGGGATAGCCCATGTCGTCGTAATATCGGCTGTTGCAGGCGGTCGCGAAGGCATCGTGCCGGCCGACCGTATCCTGCAGGATCTCGACCAACGGCTCGAAATCCCGGTCGAAGGCCTTGGACGGCAGGCCGGGCTGAGGATAGCTGCGGCCAAGAAGGGTGCGGGTCACCGTCGCATCCATGGCGAGATCCAGCCCCTTGTCGAGCTTGCGGGCGGAAAAGGCCTGGAAGTCGGTACACTGCCGGCCTTCCACGTCGATGATCTGGATGTACTCGCCGGCGCGGACGAAATAGGCCTTTGCCGTTGCGGCACTGACCCGGATGTCTTCCACCGGATCGGCCATGGGTTCCGGCAGCAGGTTCTCATAGGCTCTGACGATGCGGGAGCGGGTGATGCGAAGCTCGAGCGGCGTCGCCGTATCCTGGCTGCCGGGCAACATGGGCTGAGCCGGCGCAGCCACGAGGATGAGGCCCGCCATCGTTGCCGTGAAGCTCTCGCTGTTTCCGGCAGGTGACGTTTCTCCGAAAAGTCGGAGCGCTGCAGCCTGAGCAGGGTCGACGCCGCGCCTTTTCAACGCCCCGAGCGTGGAGCGCGCGCTTTCCTCGCCGGACGACAGGATGGATTTCAATCCCTCCGCAGTACCATCGAACCGGATGCCGAGACCTGCCTCATTGAATTGGCCCTTTTCATCGACGAAGGAAAGCTCGCAGAGCTGCCCGCCCTCGCTGTCGATGATCGTCACGCGGTCACCTTCAGCGAGCCTGACCACCGTCGAGCCCCCACCGCGCACGCGGTAGCGCTCGAGGCCCGCCAAGGGCGAACGGATACCGGGTCTCAAAATCGTGCTGGGACGGGGAGGCGTGATGACGCCGTCATTGCGCTCGGGGATGGGCACGTCACTGTCTCCTTCAATCCGAACGTGAAGATGCCGGTGCGGCTTCCATTTTCCATAGCGTAGGGACCTGCCAAAAGTAAAGTTCTTCTTGACTTAAAAGAAAACCAATTCACTATCGATCAAGTTTTTGAGACCTCCGGCCGAGCGGCAAGCGACGGCACAGAACAAGAAGAATCGCCCCCAGCGGCCGGCCTCCAGACTGAGTTCAGACTGACGCGTGGCACGGTTAGGCGCTCCCTCGGCGGAGCGCCAAGAACAGAAACTGCATGGGGAGCTAAAAAATGACAATCATGACTGACAGTGCGGCGAGCGCGAACGGTTCGGGCAGCCTGCACAGGGCGCTGGACTGGAAGGGCGCCTTCTGGGTGGCGGCGGGTGTTCCGCCTCTCGTTCTCTTCTCGATTGGTGGTATCGCGGGCACGACCGGAAAGCTCGCTTTCCTGGTCTGGATCATCTCGATGGTGATGGGGTTCCTGCAATCCTTCACCTATGCCGAAATCGCCGGCATGTTCGGCAACAAGTCTGGCGGTGCTTCCGTCTACGGCGCGACGGCATGGCTGCGTTATTCAAAGTTCATCGCGCCGCTTTCGGTGTGGTGCAACTGGTTCGCCTGGTCGCCGGTGCTCTCGCTCGGCTGCGCCATCGCAGCCGGCTACATCTTGAACGCCCTCTTCCCAGTCCCCGGTGCAGACTCACCAGCAGTCGCCTCTTGGGTCAGCGCGCACCTCGCGGAATACACGGCGACCACACAGTCGGTCGTGGACTATATCGCAGCCCATGCCGGCACGACACCGGCGGACGCAATCACCGCGGTTGCCACGGCTGACGCCGTGACCGCGCTGACGCCTGCGATCCGCAGCTGGACGCTTGGCGGCTTCGATATTCCTTTCCTCGCACATGCGAGCTTCAACGCCACGTTCTTCATCGGCGCGATCCTGATGCTGATCATCTTCGCGATCCAGCATCGCGGTATCGCAGGCACTGCCGGCGTGCAGAAATGGCTGGCGATCATCGTGCTCCTGCCGCTGCTCGTCATCGGCCTCATCCCGATCTTCAACGGTTCGATAAACTACGAGAACGTCACCGGCCTGGTGCCGCCGACGGCGAGCTATTCCGGTGCCGACGGCACCTGGAACCTCGGCGGCTGGACGCTCTTCCTCGGCGGTCTCTATATCGCCGCCTGGTCGACATACGGTTTCGAGACGGCCGTGTGTTACACGGCGGAACTGAAGGATCCGCACCGCGATACGTTCAAGGCCATCTTCTATTCCGGCCTGCTCTGCTGCCTGTTCTTCTTCCTTGTGCCCTTCGCCTTCCAGGGCGTACTTGGCCATGCCGGCATGCTTGCGCCGGGGATCGTCGACGGCACCGGCGTGGGCGCTGCGCTTGCAGGCCTCGTCAAGGGCGGTGCCGTTGTCACGCAGGTTCTCGTGATCCTGATGATCCTGGCCCTGTTCCTCGCGATCATGACCGCCATGGCCGGTTCGTCCCGCACCCTCTACCAGGGTTCGAAAGATGGCTGGCTGCCAAAGTACCTCGACCATGTGAACGAACATGGCGCACCCACCCGCGCCATGTGGACGGATTTCTTCTTCAACCTGATCCTGCTGGCCATCGCCTCGGACACAGGCGGCTACTTCTTCGTGCTCGCCGTCTCCAACGTCGGTTACATCATCTTCAACTTCCTCAACCTCAATTCCGGCTGGATCCACCGTATGGATTCCGGCCACATCAAGCGTCCGTGGAAGGCGCCGACCTGGCTGATCGGTCTCAACACCGTGCTCGCCTTCGTGAATGCCCTTTTCCTCGGTGCGGGTGCAAAGGTCTGGGGCTACTCAAATGCGCTCTGGGTGGGCTTCATCTTCGCGGCGCTCATTCTCCCGGTCTTCGCCTTCCGCCACTACGTGCGTGACGGTGGCAAGTTCCCTGACGGAGCCATGGAGGATCTAGGCCTGACAGGCATCGATCTCGGTGTGAAGAAGGCGGGTATCCTGCCCTATGTCACGCTCTTGGCCGGGCTTGCCGTGGTTCTGTTCGCCAACTGGTTCTTCCAGCTTCCGTCCTAAGGGGATAAGGCGGACCTGAGCAGGAACGGGAACGGCGCGCGCCTGGCCAGGAACGCGCCGTTCCAATCTTCGAGGGTTAGCCGGGTTCGGTCACGCTATCGCCGCGGCTCCGGTTCAGAGCCCGCTCGCGCAGCACGATGAAGATACCGGCGGCAACGATGAGGGCAGCACCGATGTAGACGGCGAGATTCGGGACGTCGTTGAAGAAGATATATCCGAAAATGACGGCCCAGAAGAGAAGTGTGTACTGGAGCGGCGCGAGCGTCGAGGCATCTGCAAGCTTCAGCGCCCGGTTGACGAGCATGTGCGCAGCCATCGCAACGACGCCGAGCAGAGCGAGGAGCAATGTGTCGCGAAACGTGGGCGTGACCCAGTCGAAAGGCGAGAGCACGAGACCGGCGACGAGCGCCGCGATGATCTGCCAGAAGACGAGCGTCGTGTCCGGCGTGTTGCGCAGGCTGCGGCCGCTGACGATGAAGGCGGCAAAGGCGAGCGGGCCGATGATAGAGACGATGGTGGCGGGTCCGAGATCTCGTCCTGCCGGCTGCAGCGCGATGACGACGCCGACGAAACCGACGATGATCGCCGTCCAGCGCCGCCAGCCGACATGTTCCTTGAGCAGGAAGGGCGCAAGAGCCGCAACATAGATCGGGCAGGCAAGCCAGAAGGTCATGACGTCGGCGAGCGGATAGATCGAGACAGCGAAATAGAAGCAGAACACTTCAAAGGTGGAGAGAAAAACACGGAGAAGCTGCAGCCAGGGACGTTGTATCGCCATCACATGAGCCCTGCCCTGCCGATACAGGAAGGGGGCAAGGATGAGGAGGGCGGCAACGCTCCGGATCAAGAGAACCTGCCCGATGGAGTAGGTGGAGACCAGCATCTTGCCCATGGCGTCGTTGAGCGAGAACATCAGCATCCCCGCGAGCATCAGGACGATACCGGTTCGTGCGCCACCGGAAGCGAGGCGGGAGGTCATCGAGGCATTTCCGGTCATGGCAGCATCCGAATGGGACAGAGGGTTGTGGGCTTGTTGCAGATTCCGCCGAAACGTGCCAGACGGCGCGCAACCGAGTGCTGGAAGATTTTCGCAAGAGACCAATCTAAGGCATGAACCCGGCAGATGGCCCGATGTATTGAGGTTGCGCTGGCATCCGTGAAGAGGCGCGAGAATGGACATGGACAACCCTGGCAATCGCAATCCGAAGCATCCGGACAACTCGGCCTGGATCACCCAGTCGGCGTTCACGCAGAACCCGCATGCGGTACGCGATCCCAAGGAAAACAACCTGGAGCAGGCGATTGGCCACGAGGTTCGGGCCTATCGGAAGAAGCTCGGACTGACGGTTGCGGATCTCGCTTCGGCTGCGAACATCTCGCTCGGCATGCTCTCGAAAATCGAGAACGGCAACATCTCGCCATCGCTGAGCACGCTGCAATCGCTGTCGCGTGCGCTCGGCGTACCGGTAACCTCGTTGTTCCGCCGGTATGAAGAGGCGCGGAGTGCAGTATACGTCAAAGCCGGAACGGGATTGGAAATCGAAAGACGGGGAACCCGCGCCGGGCATCAGTACCGGCTGCTGGGCCATATCGGCGACAATTCCAGTGGCGTGACGGTTGAGCCCTATCTAATCGAACTCAGCGCAGAATCTGACGTCTTTCCGACCTTCCAGCACGAAGGCATGGAATTTCTCTACATGCTGGAGGGCGAGGTGCAATACCGGCACGGCAATCTGCTCTATACCCTGCAGCCGGGGGACAGCCTGTTCTTCAACGCGGATGCGCCGCACGGTCCGGAAGTGCTGACCAAGCTTCCGATCCGCTTCCTGTCGATCATCAGCTACCCAAAGCGCAACGGTGAGGTGGAGCCGTGAGCGCAGGACTGGAAAACCGGATCGTCGCGCTCGAGGAGACCGTCGCCCATCAGGGCCGGATGCTGGAGGAACTGTCCGCCGAACTTGCTGAGCAGTGGAAGGTCAACGAGCAGATCCGGAAAAAGCTCGACCGCTTGACCGAGCGTTTTCTCGAACTCGAGGAGCAGACGCTGGAAGCACCGGCCATCACCAAGCCGCCGCATTACTGAGCACGCGTATGCTCGTCGTCAGTGAACCGTCGAGAATTCTTCGTCCAGCCTGTTGAGTGCTTCGTCCAGGGTCGAGACGAGGAAGGACTGCAAGTCCTCGAAGGCGGGTTCCACCGGGAGCTCCTGTTGCGCGGCTTCGGTCTGTTCCACGAGACCGTTGAGCTCTATCATCGAAAAACATTCTTCGAACATTTTCATATTCTCCTAATTTAGATATTACTTTTCATCAGAATGCTTGCCCGAAGCTTGCTTCCGTCGGTCTTGGCACGCTCTGACCGATTTGACAGGGCGCCAGAAAATTGGCAGCACTTTCAGGACGGAAATGCGCGGGGATGCCAGAATGGCGAAACGATCCGAAAGCCTGGGACGACTGGACGATGCGGCACGGGCGGGCTGGATGTATTACGTGGCCGGCCGGACGCAGGATGAAATCGCTGCCGTCATGGGCATATCCCGCCAGTCGGCGCAGAGGCTCGTTTCGCTGGCGGTCGCCGAACGGCTGATCAAGGTCCGCCTTGACCATCCGATCGCCGCCTGCCTCGAACTCGGAGAACGGCTGAAGGAAAAGTACGATCTCCGTCAGGTTGAAGTCGTGCCGGGCGACCCGCAATCCTCCTCAACCACGGTCGGCATAGCCGAGGCCTGCGCGGCGGAGATCGAGCGCTGGCTGCGAAGGCCGGATCCCATCGTGCTGGCGATCGGCACCGGGCGAACGCTGAAAGCGGCGGTCGATCAGTTGCCGACGATCGAATGCCCGCAGCACCGGATCGTGTCGCTGACCGGCAATATCGGGCCGGACGGCTCGGCTGCCTATTACAACGTCATCTTCTCCATGGCAGACGCGATCAAGGCGCGGCATTTTCCCATGCCGCTGCCGGTGCTCGTCTCCTCGGCGGAAGAGCGCACGCTTCTGCACCAGCAGCAACTGATGCGATCCGCACTGGCGCTCGGCGCGGAAGCGGACGTGACCTTCGTGGGCGTCGGCGAACTCGGAACGGACGCGCCGCTCTGCGTCGATGGCTTCCTCGACCCCAGGGAAATGCTCTCGCTGGTTGATCAGGGCGCGCGCGGAGAGATCTGCGGCTGGATCTTCGACGACAGGGGCGCGCTCCTCTCGGACCGCGTCAACGAACGCGTCGCCTCGGTGCCCATCCCGTCCCGGGAGCGCTCGACCGTGGTCGGCGTTGCCAAGGGCAGCCGCAAGCATGCCGCCCTGAAAGGTGCTCTCAGGGGCCGATTGATCAACGCGCTCATCACCGACGAAATCGCGGCCGAATATTTGCTCACTAACTGAGCAAATAATTTCCCATTCCCATCAATTGTTTAGCTGTGCCCTTCGGCAGTGCAGCAACGATCCCGCATTGACATTTTTGCGCGCTTGGTGAGTATTTGCCCTTGAGCGAAGCGAATGCTCATTTTACTCTTCTGGGAGGAAGACCATGACATTGAAGACCATGCTGCTCGGCGCCGTCGCCGCGCTGGCGATTTCCGGTGTTGCGAATGCTGAGACCCTCACCATTGCAACCGTGAACAATGGCGACATGATCCGGATGCAGAAGCTGACGGACGATTTCACCGCAAAGAACCCCGACATCAAGCTCGAATGGGTAACGCTCGAAGAAAACGTGCTGCGTCAGAAGGTGACGACGGACATCGCCACCAAGGGTGGCCAGTACGACATCATGACCATCGGCACCTATGAAGTTCCGATCTGGGCCAAGCAGGGCTGGCTCCTGCCGCTCGACAACCTCGGCGCCGACTACGACGTCGACGACCTGCTTCCGGCAATCCGCTCGGGCATTTCAATGGATGGCAAGCTCTATGCAGCTCCGTTCTACGGCGAAAGCTCGATGATCATGTACCGCAAGGACCTGTTCGAGAAGGCCGGGATCAAGATGCCGGACGCCCCGACCTGGGATTTCGTGGCCGATGCTGCCAAGAAGATCACCGACAAGGGCAATGAAGTCTACGGCATCTGCCTGCGCGGCAAGGCCGGCTGGGGCGAGAACATGGCCTTCCTGACGGCCACGTCCAACGCCTTCGGCGCCCGCTGGTTCGACGAGAAGTGGAACCCGCAGTTCGACCAGCCCGAATGGAAGAACACGCTCGACTTCTACGTCAAGCTGATGAACGAAGCCGGTCCTCCCGGCGCCTCCTCGAACGGCTTCAACGAAAACCTCGCCCTCTTCCAGTCCGGCAAGTGCGGCATGTGGATCGACGCGACCGTTGCCGCTTCCTTCGTGACCAACCCGAAGGAATCCAAGGTGGCCGACAAGGTGGGCTTCGCGCTCGCTCCCGATACCGGCCTCGGCAAGCGCGGCAACTGGCTCTGGGCCTGGAACCTCGCCATTCCCGCAGGCACGCAGAAGGCTGAAGCTGCCGAGAAGTTCGTGGCCTGGGCAACCAGCAAGGCCTATACCGAGCTCGTCGCGTCCAAGGAAGGCTGGGCAAACGTTCCTCCGGGCACGCGCACCTCGCTCTACAACAACCCGGAATACCAGAAGGCTGCTCCGTTCGCGAAGATGACCATCGACTCGATCAACGCAGCTGACCCGACCAAGCCGACCGTCAAGCCGGTCCCCTATGTCGGCGTCCAGTTCGTGGCCATTCCCGAGTTCCAGGGCATCGGTACCGCCGTCGGCCAGCAGTTCTCGGCAGCCCTTGCTGGCCAGATCACCGTCGACCAGGCGCTTCAGTCTGCTCAGCAGCTGACGGTTCGCGAAATGACCAAGGCCGGCTACATCAAGTAAGCCGCCAGAGCCAACGCTCCCAAGGCCGATCCAGTCTTGAAGGCATGGATCGGCCGGGCCGCCGGATCTCTCAGAACCGGCGGCCCGGATTTCCGGCATTGTTTCGCCGGCCGGCTCACAAAGCACATCCGGCAATTGGCGCATGAAGAGCGGGGCAATATGATCCCGACCGCAGCCACGCCTCAAGGAAAATGCCATGGCAACGACCCATACGCGCTCCCATGCCCGCCTGATGATGGCACCTTCGGTTCTCCTGCTGTTTCTCTGGATGATCGTGCCGCTGGCGATGACGATCTACTTCTCCTTCCTGCGCTACAATCTGCTGATGCCGGGCATGGAGGAATATACGGGCTTCCTGAACTACCAGTTCTTCCTGACCGATCCCGCCTTCTTCACGGCGCTCGGCAATACGCTGCTCTTGACTGGCGGCGTTCTCCTGATCACCGTCATCGGCGGCATCCTGCTTGCTCTTCTTCTCGACCAGCCGATCTTCGGCCAGGGCATCGTGCGCATTCTCGTGATCGCGCCCTTCTTCGTGATGCCGACCGTGTCGGCGCTCGTGTGGAAGAACATGTTCTTCAACCCGGTCAACGGCATCTTTGCCTGGCTGTTCAAGCTCTTCGGCGCCCAGCCGCTCGACTGGCTGGCGCAGATCCCGCTGCTGTCGATCATCTTCATCGTTGCCTGGCAGTGGCTGCCCTTTTCGACACTGATCCTCCTGACCGCGCTGCAATCGCTGGACGAGGAGCAGAAGGAAGCGGCGGAAATGGATGGCGCCGGCTTCCTCTCCCGCTTCATCTACATCGTGCTGCCGCACATGGCGCGTGCGATCACCGTGGTCATCCTGATCCAGACCATCTTCCTGCTTTCGGTCTTTGCGGAAATCCTCGTCACGACGAATGGCGGGCCGGGCATCCAGACCACCAACCTCACCTATCTCGTCTATGCGCAGGCACTGTTGCAGTTCGATATCGGCGGCGCATCCGCAGGCGGCATCGTCGCCGTCATCCTCGCCAACATCGTTGCCTTCTTCCTGATGCGGATGATCGGCAAGAACCTGGAGGGCTGAGAGCCATGGCACGCAAAGTATCGACGAGCCGCAAGCTCACCTTCACCGCCCTCGCCTGGATCGTGGCCTTCCTCATCTTCTTCCCGATCCTCTGGACCTTCCTGACGAGCTTCAAGACGGAAGCGGAGGCAGTCGCCTCGCCGCCCTCCTTCCTGTTCTTCGACTGGACAACCGAGAATTATGCGGAGGTTCAGAGCCGCTCCGACTATTTCAAGCACTTCTTCAATTCCGTGGTGATTTCGCTTGGTTCGACGCTGATCGGCCTCCTCATCGCGATCCCGGCCGCCTGGGCCATGGCCTTTTCGCCGACCAAGCGCACCAAGGACGTGCTGATGTGGATGCTGTCCACCAAGATGATGCCGCCGGTCGGCGCGATGATCCCGATCTATCTGATCTTCCGCGATACGGGTTTCCTCGATACCCGGACCGGACTCGTCGTGGTGCTGATGCTGATCAACCTGCCGATCATCGTCTGGATGCTCTATACCTACTTCAAGGAGATCCCCGGCGAGATCCTCGAAGCGGCGCGCATGGACGGCGCCTCGCTTTCGCAGGAACTGACGCAGGTACTGGCGCCCATGGCGGTGCCCGGCATCGCCTCGACCGTGCTTCTCAACATCATCCTCTCCTGGAACGAGGCCTTCTGGACCTTGAACCTCACGGCCTCGAAGGCGGCACCGCTGACCGCCTTCATCGCCTCCTATTCCAGCCCGGAAGGGCTGTTCTACGCCAAGCTTTCCGCTGCCTCCACCATGGCGATTGCCCCGGTCCTGATCATGGGCTGGTTCAGCCAGAAGCAGCTCGTGCGCGGCCTGACCTTCGGCGCGGTGAAATAAGGATAACGACAATGGGCAGCATTACCCTCGAAAACGTCTCCAAGGTCTTCGGCGAAGCCGTCATCATTCCGAAGCTTGATCTCGAGATCAACGAAGGCGAGTTCGTCGTCTTCGTCGGCCCGTCGGGTTGCGGCAAGTCCACGCTCCTTCGCCTCATCGCAGGCCTTGAGGACGTGAGCGGCGGCCGCATCGTCATCGACGGAACCGACGCGACGGAGCTTCCGCCGGCCAAGCGCAGGCTGGCCATGGTGTTCCAGTCCTACGCGCTCTATCCGCATATGAGCGTGCGCAAGAACATTGCCTTCCCGCTGAAGATGGCGGGAGCATCGCAAGCCGAAATCGACAAGAAGGTCTCCGAAGCCGCCCGCGTGCTCAACCTGACCGACTATCTGGAGCGCAAGCCGCGCCAGCTCTCGGGCGGCCAGCGCCAGCGTGTCGCAATCGGTCGCGCGATCGTGCGCCAGCCCTCCGCCTTCCTGTTCGACGAGCCGCTCTCGAACCTCGATGCAGCTTTGCGCGTCAACATGCGGCTCGAGATCTCGGAGCTGCACCAGCAGCTGAAGACGACCATGATCTACGTGACCCATGACCAGGTGGAAGCCATGACCATGGCCGACAAGATCGTGGTGCTGAACCGGGGCAATATCGAGCAGGTGGGTTCGCCGCTCGAGCTCTATCGCAATCCGCGCAATCTCTTCGTCGCCGGCTTCATCGGCTCGCCGAAGATGAACCTGATCACCGGACCGACTGCGGAAGGCTATGGAGCGACCACCATCGGTGTCAGGCCCGAACATGTCGTCCTCTCGCAAACCGAGGGCGACTGGAAGGGCACGGTGACGGTTGCCGAACATCTGGGATCCGACACCTTCCTTCATGTGGATGTGCCCGGCATCGGCTTGCTGAATGCGCGCATCGGCGGTGAAATGCCGCTCCGCCACGGCGACACCGTCTATCTCACGCCGCAGCGTGACCGCGTACATCGCTTCAACGCCGAAGGCATGGCCATCAAGGCATAGGCGCCAGAGCCTCGACGACATCATTGCAGGAGATCGAATTCATGACCGTCAAACTCTCGCTCGCCACGCTCGACCAGGTCTCGGCCACTGCCGGGACGCCGGCCTATGCCCGCGACCAGCTGGTGCCGGGCATCCTGCATTTCGGTGTCGGCAATTTCCACCGTGCCCACCAGGCGGTCTATCTCGACGCGCTCTTCAACAAGGGCGAGGATCTCGACTGGGCGATCCTCGGCGCCGGCATGCTTCCCTCTGACGCGGCCATGCGGGAAAAGCTTGCGGCGCAGGATTACCTGACCACGGTGGTGGAACAGGACGTCAACGTCATGGCCGCGCATGTCACGGGCGCCATGGCCGGCATGCTCCCGATCGGCGATTCCGCCGCCATCATCGAAGCGCTCGCCGACCCGAAGATCCGCATCGTTTCCATGACGATCACCGAGGGCGGTTATTTCATCGATGCCTCCGGCTCGTTCAACCCGGCCCATCCCGCGATTGCGGCTGACGCTGCGAACCCGTCCGCTCCGAAGACCGTCTTCGGCCTGATCGTCGCCGGCCTGCTGCGCCGACGCGAAGCGGGCATTGCGCCGTTCACGGTCATGAGCTGTGACAACATTCCCCACAATGGCAAGGTAACGCTCAACGCGGTTGCCGGGCTTGCGGCGCTGATCGATCCCGCCCTTGCCGACTGGATCAAGACCCATGTCGCCTTCCCCAACTCCATGGTGGACCGCATTACCCCGGCCACGGGCCCGCGCGAAATCGGCATCCTCAGGGATCAGTTCGGGATCGAGGACAACTGGCCCGTCTTCTGCGAAGAGTTCAAGCAGTGGGTGATGGAAGACACGTTTCCCGCTGGACGCCCGGCGCTCGAAAAGGTGGGCGTTACCTTCGTGCCCGACGTTTCGCCTTACGAGCTCATGAAGATCCGCATCCTGAATGGCGGTCATGCGGCGATCGCCTATCCGGCTGCCCTTCTCGATATTCATTTCGTGCACGAGGCGATGGAGCATCCGCTGATCCGGGCCTTCCTCGCAAAGCTTGAGAACGAGGAAATAATTCCCTGCGTGCCGCCGGTTCCGAACACGAATCTGCAGGACTATTTTGCCCTCATCGAGCGGCGCTTCCTCAACCCGAAGATCGGCGACACCATTCCGCGGCTCGCGCAGGACGGTTCCAACCGCCAGCCGAAATTTATCCTGCCCTCCACGGCAGACCGGCTGGCCGCAGGCAAGAGCATTACCGGTCTGTCGCTGGTTTCGGCGCTCTGGTGCCGCTACTTCGAGGGCATGTCGGACAGCGGCAAGCAGATCGCGTTCAACGACGTCCATGCGGAGCGCCTGCAGAAGGCCGCACTCGCCTCGCGGCAGGATGCGATGGTGTTCCTCGCCGAAGAGGACATCTTCGGCACCGTCAACCGGGACGAGCGCTTCCGCAAGGCCTTCGCCCATGCACTGGCGACGCTGAGGTCCCATGGGACGGCAACCACGCTGCAGCTCTATCTTGACAACAAGCTCGATGGGCAGGACTGATGGCCCGCTTCGTCTGAAACAGGATCGTCATGACCGCCTCGCCTTCGCACCAACCTTCCGAACGCCTAGTGATCTTCGATTGCGACGGGGTTCTGGTCGACAGCGAGCCGGTCTCGATCAGCGTGCTGGTCGATGCAATGAACCGGGCGGGCGCCGACATCACCGAGGCGGATGCCTACCGGCTATTCCTCGGCCGCAGCCTTGCAACCGTCACTGATTGCCTGCGCGACCAGTATGGCATGGAGGCGGGACCTTCCTTTCTCGATGACATGCGCCATGCGCTTTACGACCGGTTCCGCAGCGAGCTGAAGCCGATCCCCGGCATCGCGGAAACGCTGGACCGGCTCGAAGGACCGCGTTGCGTCGCCTCTTCCAGCCAACTGGAGCGGATCAGGCTGTCGCTGACCCTGACCGGCCTGATCGGCAGGCTCGAGCCGCACATCTATTCCGCGAGCATGGTGAAGAACGGCAAGCCTGCACCAGACCTTTTTCTTCACGCGGCGTCCGAAATGGGCGTGGAACCGCGCCACTGTATCGTCGTCGAAGACAGCCCGGCAGGCGTACAGGCGGCGAAGGCGGCGGGCATGAAGGTTCTGCTCTTCACCGGCGGCACCCATGCCCTTCAGGAAACGTACCGCGAGGAAATCCGCAGGATTTCGCCGGATGCCACATTTGACGCCATGCCGGATTTGCTCCACCTTGTCCGAACTGTTTGAGGGGGTGAGGACAGCGTTGAATGCGTAGGCATCTGGTTGCGGTGGATATCGGAACGGCGAGCGCCCGTGCCGGCGTTTTCGATGAACACGGCATGCAGATTTCCAAAGCCGCGTTCCCGATCGCCATGCTGCGCCCCAATCCAGGCCAAGCCGAACACGACAGCGAAGACATCTGGCAGGCGGTCTGCAAGAGCGTGCGCGCAGCGCTGGAAAGCGCAGATATGACGGCTGCAGATATCGCGGGCATAGGCTTCGATGCCACCTGTTCCCTCGTCATTCGCGGATCGGATACCGACCGCGCTGCGCTTTCACGCGATGGCGGCAAGATCTTCGACACCCTCTCCTGGCTCGATCACCGCGCAGAGCGGGAGGCGAAGGCATTGACCGGTATCGGACAATTGCATGCGAGGAAGGCCGGTGGCGCCTTTTCTCCCGAAATGGCGCTGCCCAAACTGCTGTGGCTGAAGCGAAACCGTCCGGATCTTTGGCAGGGCGAGGCTCATGTCTTCGATCTCGCCGACTATGCGTCATCAAGAGCGAGCGGCAGCAACGCACGCTCGGTTTCACCGCTGGCGGCAAAATGGAATTACGCGCCGGAGAAGGAGCATGGCTGGGATCTGCGCTATCTCGAAGAAGCGGGTCTTGACGACTTGAGATCAGCTACCGGCGTTCCGCAAAGGGGCACGGCCATAGGAGAGAGCATCGGCACCGTTACCGCGACGGCTGCCGAGGACCTCGGCCTCGATCCGCAATGCCGGGTCGCACCGGGCTTGGTGGATGCCTATGCGGGCGTGCTGGGGCTTCTCGGAGGCATGGAGACGGACAGTCTCAGCGGAAATCTTGGGCTCATAGCCGGTACCTCCAGCTGCCTCGCCTGGCTGACACCGCTTGAACCAATGCCCATGCCGGCATTCTGGGGACCCTTTCGGGATGTGGCCGTTCCTGGTCTCTGGCTGATGGAAGGCGGGCAATCTGCAGCCGGCGCCCTTCTCGACCATATGGTGCGCATGCATGCGGCCGGGGGCGAAGCGGATGCTGCCTTCCACGCGCGTATCATCGAGCGGATCGGACACTTGAAAGAGATGGAAGGCGAGGCCCTCGGACATCCGATCGACGTGCTGCCGGATTTTCACGGCAACCGGTCACCAATCGGCGATCCGGGGGCTTGGGGTATCGTGACGGGCCTTTCCCTCGACAACAGCTTCGACGGCCTCTGCCGGCTCTATTGGCGGACCGCCGTCGGCATCGCCTGCGGCATCAGGCACATTCTCGAAAAGGTGGAAGAAGCGAGCGGCACGGTTTCGACCCTTCACATTGCCGGCGGCCATGCACGCAACCCGCTTCTGGTCGCGCTCTATTCGGACATGACGGGAAGGCCCGTCGCCGTGCCGCAAGGCGTGGATCCGGTGCTGCTCGGAAGTGCGATCAATGCCGCGGCGTCTGCCGGGATTTACGGGACACTTGAAGAGGCTGCGCGTGCCATGGCGCCGGAACGGGTGGTCCATCATCCGGATCCCGCCCGGCGCCGTGTCTATGAGAAAGACTATCAGCGTCACCTGCTGCTCATTCGCCATAGGGCGGAACTGCAGGCGCTCTACAGAGAGCCGTGATCCCCAAAGATCAACGGTCCTGCTGATAGCCCTGATGCGTCGTATTGACGTGGGTGTTTCCCTGGTGACCGAGCTTGTCGGGATTGTCGGTCTCGGAGATCGGCCGCTCGGCCTTCTTCATCTCCTGGAACTTGGTTTCACCGGTGCCTTTGTGGCTGCGGTTGCCCTCGGGAATGGGTGGAAGATGGGAACTCATCGTCTAATCTCCTTTTTCGGGTCGGCCTTGCAGCGCGAACGGATCAGGAAAGATCCGTGCGGCGATTGCCGGCATGGTCGTGATACTGCTCCGTCTGGATGTGCTTGCTGTCGAGGCCACGCTCGCGGGAATGCTGCGCCTTGTCGCGGTTGGACAGGATCATGTTCTCCGGCACCTTTCCGTCGTCGAGCGTCGTCATCGCGCCGCTGCCGTCGCCCTTGCCGTGCGCGCCGGCGCCAAAGTGCTTGCGATCTGCATTCGCCATTTTCATCTCCATGTCTTTGCAAAGCGGATAGCCGGCGAGATGGTCTCGCCGCATGCAATCCTCAAGAAATTCAGGATGTTGATCGGACGAGAGAGCGTCCATGATGGGTGTAACACCGGTTCCGGCGGATGGTTCCGAGGATGTCCGGGCGCACTTCTCCTCGTCGGCATGGAACGGATCGGTCCGATGCTGGTTTCCCGTGGCCCGCGATGCAGGTCTGTTTCGACCGGCGGGGCAATGGCTGCTCAGAGGAAGAGATCATGCGGACACCGACATCCACCTACAGGCTTCAGTTCCGCGAGGGCATGACCTTCGAAAAGGCGGTCGGGCTGATACCCTACATCAAGGCGCTCGGGATCAGCCACCTCTACGCCTCACCGGTTTTCACCGCGACGACAGGCTCGACCCATGGCTATGACGTGACCAACCACAACGAGCTCGACCCCACACTCGGCGGGTGGGCCGGTTTCGAGAAGCTGGCGGTTGCACTGAAGGAGGCAGGCCTCGGCCTTATCCTCGACATCGTGCCTAATCATATGGCGGCAAGCCTTGAAAATCCGTGGTGGCGGGATGTGGTGGAATGGGGACCCGCCAGCCGGCACGCCCCCGTCTTCGACATCGACTGGGAACAGAGGCTGACCCTCCCCTTCCTCGGCGGTCCGTTCGAGGACGAACTCGCGGCCGGCAATATTCGCCTGACGGCGGACAGGGAAAGGGGTGTGCTCGCGCTCTCCTGCTACGACCAGCCCTATCCCTTGAACCCGTCGAGCTATGTGGCCGTGCTCCGCGATCAGGACAGCGAAGCCGCGCGCGCAGCGCTGACGCTCGCCTCCCAAGCGCAGGCTGAGGCCGAAGAGATCTTTCATGCCGCCATGCGCTCGCTTCTGTCTGGTCCGGGCGGCGGCGAGATCGACACGATCCTAGAGGCGCGCTCCGCTGACCACGGCTTCATGAACCGCCTGCACGACATACAGAGCTATCGGCTGATGGACTGGCGGCTCGCCGCCTCCGGCCTCAGCTATCGCCGCTTCTTCGAAATCACCGGTCTCGCCGGCGTACGCGTGGAAGATCCTCAGGTCTTCGAGGCCGTGCACCGGACGATCTTCGAGCTGCTTGATGCCGAACTCGTTTCCGGGCTTCGCGTCGACCATGTCGATGGTCTGGCGGACCCTGCGAAGTATCTGCGTGACCTGCGTGAACGGATGGGGCCGGAGCGCTATCTCGTAATTGAGAAGATCCTCGGTGAGGGCGAGACCTTGCCGGCGGAATGGCCGGTTCAGGGAACGACCGGCTACGAGTTCATCACGGCCCTCGGTGAACATCTCGCGGACCGTGAAGGCTGGGAGATGCTGGAAGCAGCCTATCTGGCGCTCTGCCCGGAAACCGCCAAACCGGGCGGCGACCGGCGCGCAGCCAAGCAATTGATGATCCGCGTCAATTTTGGTGGTGAGGTGAAAGCCTTGAACCGGCTTGCCGCGCGGCTGATGCATCACGAAGGCGAGGCGCTGGATAGGGAAGGTGCACCGCTCACACCGCTTGCCCGCGCAATCGAGGAACTGCTGATCGCCTTTCCGATCTATCGCACCTACGGAACGTCTGAAGGTTTCGATCTCCGGGACCGCGCTTATCTCAATCGCGTGCTCGAAGAGGTAAGCAAGCATCTGGACGCGGAAGCGGCCCTCGCGGCTGCGGATTTTATCGCACTTCTGCGCGAAGGCCATGGTCCGGACCACGTGCGGCTGCGCGCGCGCCTGCAGCAACTGACGGGACCGCTGATGGCGAAGTCGCTCGAGGACACGCTCTTTTATCGCCACAACGCGTTTCTTGCTCTCAACGAGGTGGGCGGCGGCATGCCGGCGCGCGGGCAGGCATTGCCAACATTCCACGAGCGGATGCACGAGCGGCTCGCCACCCAGCCTCTCGGCCTCAGCGCAACGGCCACCCATGACACGAAGCGCGGCGAAGACGCCCGCGCACGCCTGCTGGCACTCAGCGAAGACCCTCAGCGCTGGATCGAGGGGGTGAAGCGCTGGCGGAGCACACAAGTCGGGAGCCTGGCAAAAGTGGAGGGCGACACGGCACCCGAACCTGCCGTCCAGTGGATGATCTTTCAGGCGCTTGCTGGAGCTTGGCCCGCATCGGACGAGCTTTCCGATGAGGACTGCCAGGCACTCGGCGACCGCTTGAGGGCATTTCTAGAAAAGGCGCTCCGCGAAGCCAAGCTCGCGTCCAACTGGAACCCGGTCAACGAGCCTTACGAGGCGGCGGTGCAGGCTTACGCGGCCGGGCTGCTCGCCCCTGAGAATGCAGATTTTCGGAAGGATTTTGGCGAAACACTAAAGCCCTTTATTCGCGCAGGGCAGCTGAACAGCCTGACGCAGACGATCCTGAAGCTTACGGCACCCGGCATTCCCGACATTTACCAGGGCAGTGAACGGCTGGATTTGAGCTTCGTCGATCCGGACAATCGCAGGCCTCCGGATTTCGGAGCCCTTGCCGCTGGACTGGGTGAAGCCAGTGAAAATGAACCGCTGGAATGGAACGCGGACGGCTTGGCGGATGGAACCGTCAAGCAGCAGGTCATCTGCCGGCTGTTGCATTGGCGGCAGGCGCACCCGGCACTCTTCAACGAAGGGGATTATCTGCCGCTGGAGATCGAGGGGCAGAACCGCGAGCATCTGACCGGCTTCGTCCGCCGTCATGCGGGCGCAACACTGCTCGTCGTCGTGCCGCGCTTGACGCTGAAGCTCGAAGTAGCGCCTCCCGAGGATACGGAAGAAGGCCGGACCCGCGTGGTGCTCCCGGACGAGATGCTGGAAAAGACCTACGAGGATCTCTTCACCGGCCATCGCATCCGCTTCCCGGACAAGGACCCTGACGTCTCGGGTTTCGCGGCCGCGGGCTATTCCGTCATGCTCAGCCTGCCCTAGAGCAGTTTCCGGTCTGATCGGAAACTCCTCTCGCATGTCAGAAACTTTTGATATCCGGATGGACCGCCCTATATGCCTCCGCAGCGAAACGGACCATGGGGACGGTGGATGACCGGGAAAATCCTGATTTACGGCGGCACGGGCGGGATTGGCAGCGAAACGGCGCGGCTCCTTGCCGCGAAAGGCTGTTCTGTTCACATTGTCGGACGCTCCCAAGAGAAAGCCGAGCGGCTGGCCGGGGAGCTCGGCTGCACCTACAGCATCGGCGACGTCAGCGATGGCGAAAGCTTTGCCCGCGTGACGGCGGAAGCCGGTTCGCCGCTGTCGGGTCTTGTCTATGCGGTCGGCACCATCAACCTGAAGCCGCTCGGCCGCCTGACGGAAAAGGACTTCGAGACGGATTTCCGGGTGAACGCCATGGCCGCAGCACTTGCCGTACAGGCGGCACTACCCGCCTTGAAAGCCGGCGATGCATCGTCTTCGATCCTGTTCTTCTCGACCGTCGCGGTGGCGCAAGGCTTTCCTGCGCATGCCTCCATTGCCATGGCAAAGGGAGCGATCGAAGGGCTGACGCGGGCGCTCGCGGCTGAGCTGGCGCCAAAAATTCGCGTGAATGCCATCGCACCGTCGCTCACCGAGACCCCGCTTGCGGCTGGGCTGACGGCACAGCCCGCCATGGCGCAGGCGCTCGGCCAGATGCACCCGCTCGGGCGTCTCGGCCGCGCGGAGGACAGTGCAAGGCTCGCGGCCTTCCTGATGTCGCCGGACGCGGACTGGATCACCGGCCAGATCATCGGGGTCGACGGCGGGCGCTCGAGCCTGCGGACGAAGGGCTGACCATGCCGCCCATGCGCAAAAAGGCGGATCTGCCGCAGAAGACCTGCGTGACTTGCGGGCGGCCATTTTCCTGGCGGAAGAAGTGGGAGCGGGTCTGGGACGAGGTCAGATACTGCTCCGACGCCTGCCGGAAGAAGGCCGGAGGCCGTGCGGCAAGCTGAATGTGTCGCATCCGTGCGACATATTCGGATGAATTATTTCGCAGGAGTCTTCCTTCGCCCTATACCGCAACATTGCTTGTGGACACGCTTTGCGCCACACTCCCGGATCAATCGGCAGAGCCACGTTTCTGGGGAGGAGCGGGTGCAGCACATCGTCCAGCATGCGGAACAGGTCTACTCGGCTGCACACCAGAAATCGGCGGCAGCGAGTTCTCCGATCGTCGCCTCCTGGCGCCGCTGCATGACCATGCACCGTCTCGCTCCTGAAGAGAAACGGGCGCCGCTTCGTCTGACCGAGGAGGAATTCCGGCTTGCTCGAGAAGCGTCAGGCCGGCTGATCGCCGAGGCTGCCGATGAACTCGACCGCCTTTTCCTGACCGTCGGAAAAGCCGGCTGCTGCCTGCTGCTCACCGACCGCAACGGCATTGCGCTGGAGCGACGCGGCGCGCGCGGCGATGACGCCGACTTCAGCAATGCCGGGCTCTGGACCGGCGCCGTCTGGTCGGAAGCAAGCATGGGCACCAACGGCATCGGCACGGCCATTGCCGACGAGCGCGCCGTGACCATCTACCGCGACCAGCACTTCTTCTCCGCAAACATCAATCTATCCTGCACGACGGCGCCGATCCGCGATCACCGCGGGCAACTCGCAGCAGCACTCGACATCTCGACGGCGCGCGAAGACGTCAACGACCTGACGATCACTATCCTCTCTCAGGCGGTGAAGGATGCGGCCATGCGCATCGAGACCAATCTCTTCCGCAGCGCCTATCCGGGCGCCCGGTTCCTGATGGTGCCGGAAGCGGGTTCGGCCGCCCCTGCGCTCCTTGCCGTCGACCGCGACGACATCGTCCTCGGGGCAACCCGTGCGGCCCGCCTTGCCCTTAAGCTCGACGACGTCAGGATTGCCGCAGGCCTTGCGGCTGCAGATGCGCTTCGCGAGGAACGCTCGCCGCCGGAAGGCGATCTCGTTGAGGCGGAACGGGCCGCACTCCGCCGCGCGCTGGCTCGGAGCAACGGGAATGTTTCGCAGGCCGCCATCGCGCTCGGCATGAGCCGCGCGACCCTTCACCGGAAAATGCGGAAGCTGAACCTGCACTGAGGCGGCATCCATCTTCGTGCTTGAGCGGCGCCGGGAGGCGCCGTTTTTCTTTTTCGGCCTCTCCTGCCTCGAGAGGCTTCAGCCAGGGCAAAACCTGTCTCATGCCTGCGACAGGGTGCAGTGCGGTATGGTTTCAGCCGTCTATTCAAACCCGCTCATTCTCGCCAGTCTTTCCTCACCGGCTCGGAGGTGAGCCCGTTTCCATGGGAGGAAAGACAATGCTGCACCAGAAGATCATCGAATCCCCGTTCAAGACCCGTTATGGCAATTTCATCGGCGGCGAGTGGAAGGAGCCGATCAACGGCCGCTACTTCGACAACATCACGCCGATCACCGGCGGCAAGATCTGCGAAGTCGCCCGCTCCGACGAGAACGATATCAACGCTGCGCTCGACGCTGCCCATGCAGCCAAGGACAAATGGGGCCGCACCTCGACCACGGAACGCTCCAATGCCCTCCTGAAGATCGCAGACCGCATGGAAGCCAATCTGGAGCTTCTGGCCCGCGCCGAAACCTTCGACAACGGCAAGCCGATCCGCGAAACCATGGCGGCGGACATTCCGCTCGCGATCGACCATTTCCGCTATTTTGCGGCGTGCATCCGCGCCCAGGAAGGCACGATCGGCGAAGTCGATCACGACACCATCGCCTATCACTTCCATGAGCCGCTCGGCGTCGTCGGCCAGATCATTCCCTGGAAC
>CAMFHT010000009.1 GCA_945952245.1 uncultured Rhizobium sp.
CCGGCCAGACCTACTGAATAGCTAGAGGCTTCACCCCATGAAACGCCAGAACAGCCAGCTTCTCGACCGGACCATCATCGTCCCCGCGATCGGAGAAGCCTTCCGCAAGCTCGATCCGCGCCAGCTCTACCGCAATCCGGTGATCTTCGTCACCGAAGCGGTTGCGGCGCTGACCACGCTCTTCTTCCTCCGCGACCTCGCGACCGATCCGTCCGCCGGGCTCTTCTCCGGCCAGATCGCCGCCTGGCTGTGGTTCACCGTCTTCTTCGCGACCTTTGCCGAGGCCGTCGCGGAAGGACGCGGCAAGGCACAGGCGGAAAGCCTTCGCCGCGCCAAGACGGATCTCACCGCCAACCGCCTGCTGCCCGACGGCAAGGGCCTGATCGAGGTGGTTCGCGCCTCGAGCCTCAAGGTGGGCGACGTGGTGCTGGTCGAGGCCGGCGACCTCATCCCCGGTGACGGCGAGGTGATCGAAGGCATCGCCTCCGTCAACGAAAGCGCGATCACGGGCGAATCCGCCCCCGTGATCCGCGAGGCGGGCGGCGACCGCTCGGCCGTGACGGGCGGCACGCAGGTGCTCTCGGACGCGATCAAGGTGAAGATCACGGTGCCGCCGGGTGGCACCTTCCTCGACCGCATGATCGCCCTGATCGAAGGAGCGGAGCGCCAGCGCACGCCGAACGAGATCGCGCTCTCCATCCTGCTTTCGGGCCTGACGCTGATCTTCCTCATCGCGGTCGTGACACTCGGCGGCCTTGCCGTCTATTCCGGCACCCTCCTCTCGGTCACGGTGCTCTCGGCACTCCTGGTGACGCTGATCCCCACCACGATTGGCGGCCTGCTCTCGGCCATCGGCATTGCCGGCATGGACCGGCTGGTGCGCTTCAACGTCATCGCGATTTCCGGCCGCGCGGTTGAGGCTGCCGGCGACGTCGATACGCTGCTTCTCGACAAGACCGGCACGATCACCTTCGGCAACCGCATGGCGAGCGAATTCCTGCCGGTTGCAGGCGTGTCTGCGAAGGATCTGGCGGAGGCCTCGCTTCTCGCCAGCCTTGCCGACGAGACGCCAGAGGGCCGCTCCATCGTGGCGCTCGCCCGCGGCGATTTCGGCCTCGACGATCCGGGCCAGCCGGAAACGGTGGTGCCCTTCGCGGCGGAAACCCGCCTCTCCGGCGTGGATACTGGTGGTCGCCGGCTGCGCAAGGGCGCGGTCGATTCCATCCTCAAGTTCGCGGGCCTTACCCAGGCCGAAGCGCCACAGGGTTTCCGCGAAAGCGTGGAGAAGATCGCCCGCAGCGGCGGCACGCCGCTCGCCGTCGCCGACGGCAACCGCATCCTCGGCATCATCCACCTCAAGGACGTGGTGAAACCCGGCATCAAGGAGCGCTTCGCCGCCATGCGCGCCATGGGCATCCGCACGGTCATGGTGACCGGCGACAATCCGCTGACGGCGGCTGCCATCGCCTCGGAGGCCGGGGTGGACGACTTCCTGGCCGAAGCCAAGCCGGAGGACAAGCTTGCCTATATCCGCCGCGAGCAGAAGGGCGGCAAGCTGATCGCCATGTGCGGCGACGGCACGAACGATGCGCCGGCGCTCGCCCAGGCCGATGTCGGCGTCGCCATGCAGACCGGCACGCAGGCCGCCCGCGAGGCTGCCAACATGGTGGACCTCGACTCGTCACCGACCAAGCTCATCGAGATCGTCGAGATCGGCAAACAACTGCTCATGACGCGCGGCGCGCTCACCACCTTCTCGATTGCCAATGACGTGGCGAAATACTTCGCCATCATCCCGGCGCTGTTCATCGCCGCCTATCCGGGGCTGAATGCGCTGAACGTCATGGGGCTCGGCTCGCCTCGCTCGGCCATTCTTTCGGCGGTCATCTTCAACGCGCTGATCATCATCGCGCTGATCCCGCTGGCCTTGAAGGGCGTGAAGTATCGCCCCGTCGGCGCCGCGGCGCTCCTTCGCCGCAACCTTGCGATCTATGGCCTCGGCGGCCTGATCCTGCCTTTTGCCGGCATCAAGATCGTCGATCTCGTCGTCAACAGCCTGCATCTGGTGTAATCATGCTGAACCAAGTGAGACCCGCAATTTCCATGATCGTCCTGTTCACCGCCCTGCTCGGGCTCGGCTATCCGCTCGCCATGACCGGCATTGCCGGTGCGGTGATGCCGGACAAGGCCAGGGGCAGCATCGTCAGCCTGAACGGCAGGCCCGTCGGCTCGGCCCTCGTTGGCCAGGCCTTCAGCGGTGCCGGCTATTTCCATGGCCGACCCTCCGCGACGGGGGACATGCCCTATAATGCCGCGGCGTCCAGCGGCACCAATCTCGGCCCCACTTCGGCCAAGCTGCGCGACATGGTCGCGGCGGAAGCGGGCCGGCTGCAGCAGGAGGGCATGGCCATGCCGCTTCCCGCCGATGCGGTGACCTCTTCCGGCTCCGGCCTCGATCCCGACATCTCGCCCGCCTTTGCAAGCGCCCAGATCGCGCGGGTCGCGAAAGCACGGCAGGTGCCGGAAGAGACCTTGCAGGCCCTCGTTGCCGAGAATACCGCAGAGCCTGCTCTCGGCTTCATCGGGGAGCCGCGCGTGAACGTGCTCGCGCTCAACATCGCTCTCGATAATCGCGCGGCCGCGAAGTAGTAAGGCTCCATGACAGACGCGCCCAGGCAGACAAGGCCGGATCCGGATGCGCTTCTCTCGCTCGCAAGGCGGGAGGAGCGCGGCCGCCTGACCGTGTTCCTGGGCGCGGCTCCCGGCGTCGGCAAGACCTTCGCCATGCTGTCGCGCGCGAAGCGGCTCAAAGCAGACGGTATCGACATTGCGATCGGTCTCGTCGAAACACACGGGCGGGCGGAGACCGCGGACCTGCTGACGGGCCTCGAAATCCTGCCTCGTCGGGTGATGAATTACCGTGGCAAGACAATAGATGAATTTGATCTCGATGCCGCGCTCGTCCGCAGGCCGGCCATCCTGATCGTGGACGAGCTTGCCCATTCGAACCCGGGGGAATGCCGCCATCCCAAGCGCTACCAGGATATCGAGGAACTGCTTGAAGCGGGCATTCACGTCTGGACCGCGATCAACGTCCAGCATCTCGAAAGCCTGTCCGACCTCGTCTCCGAGATCACCGGCATTGCCGTCCGCGAGACCGTGCCCGACCGGGTGATCAGCGAGGCGGACGATATCGTGCTCATCGACCTGCCGCCGGACGAACTCATAGAGCGGCTCAAGCAGGGCAAGGTCTATGTGCCCGAAAACGCCCAGCGGGCGATGGAGAAGTTCTTCCGTCCGGGCAACCTGACGGCCTTGCGTGAACTCGCCTTGCGCCGCACCGCCGACCGGGTGGACGACCAGATGGTCGACTATCTCCGCCAGAACGCCATCGACCAGACCTGGGCGACGGCGGAACGGCTGGTGGTTTGCATCGCAGCCGACAGGGTGGCTCTTGCGGTCGTTCGCGCCGCAAGCCGGCTCGCCGTCAGCCTGAACGCCCGCTGGACGGTCGTGCACGTGGATCACCCCGACCGCCCGGCGGAGGGTATGGCTCTCGCGACGGTGGACGAGGCCATGGAGCTTGCCGCCCGGCTCGGCGCGGAAACGCTGCGGCTGACGGCGGACGATTACGTCGAGGCGCTTCTGAAATATGCCAGGAACGAGCACGCGACGCAGATCGTCATCGGCGTATCCCGCCGCAATGCCCTCTCGCGGCTGCTGAAGCCTTCGCTCGCCGCCAGCCTGCTCGAACGGGCGGAGGGGCTGTCGATCCACCTCGTCACCGACGACGGAAGGAACGACAGGCGCAAGCGTCCCTTGCAGAAAAGGCCTGCCCTGCCGCAGCTTCTTCAGGATCTCGCCGTGTCCGCCGGAGCCGTCGGCGCAGCAACTCTCCTCGGCCTGGTGCTGAACAACCTGCTGCCCCTGCCGAACGTTTCGCTGCTCTATCTCCTTGCGGTGGTCGGGTCGGCGATCCGCAATGGCTACCGGGCGGCAATCGCGACGGCGGTGCTTTCGGCGTTGGCCTATAATTTCTGTTTCATTCCGCCGGTGGGAACTCTCACGATTGCCGCGCCGCATGAGGTCTTCGCTTTCTTCGTCTTCATCGTCGCTGCCGTGATTGCGGGCGGCATTGCCTCGCGTGTGCGTGACCAGGCGAAGAGTGCCGGCGAGCGTGCCCGGGTCACGCAGTCGCTCTACGATTTCTCGAGCAAGATCTCGGCCACATCGGATGCGGACGAAGTGGTGTGGGCCGCGGTCTCGCAGCTGAACGCCATGCTGAAACGGCCCGTGGTCATCCTGATGCCGCGTGCGGGCGAACTCACGGTCCAGGCGGCCTGGCCTCCCGACACCTCGGTAGAGGTCATCGACGCGGGCGCGGCACGATGGACCTATGACCGCCACGAGGCCGCCGGTGCCGGCACAGGCACGCTGCCCTCTAGCGCCTTCCAGTTCCGCCCTCTCGAAACGCCACAGGGCGTGATCGGCGTCTGCGGCTACGGTTTCCTCGGAATGCCCCTGTCCAGCACGGACGAGCGCATATTCGGGGCCGTCATTCACCAGGCGGCGGTCGCCATTGACCGCGCGCGGCTTTCGAGAGCTGCCATGGACCATGCCGCAGCGCTCGCCGGCGAGCGCTTCCGCTCCGCTCTTCTCTCTTCCATCTCGCATGACCTCCGCACGCCGCTCGCGACGATCACCGGCGCGATCTCGAGTCTTCGCCAGTTCGGCGACAACATGAGCGCCGAGACGCGGGACGACATGCTGGAAACGATCGACGAGGAAGGCAACCGGCTTGCCCGCTACGTTTCCAACCTCCTCGACATGACGCGGATCGAGGCCGGTACGATCGAACCGTCCAGCGCTTGGATCGACTCTGCAGACGTCGTGCGCGAAGCCGCCGAAATGGCGCGCCGCACCCACCCGGACGCAGATATCGACACCAGCGTGGCCGCGGGCATGCCGCTGATCCGGGCCGACGCCGTTCTCCTGCAGCAGGTGCTCTTCAACCTCGTCGACAATGCGGTCAAGCATGGCGGCGCGGAGCCGATCACCGTCTATGCCCGACCGGATGCGGGCGACATCATGATCTCGGTCACGGATCTCGGGAAAGGAATACCGCCAGGCGAACTTCCGAAGATCTTTGAGAAGTTCTTCCGCGGCGGCGGCAGAAGCGACGGCAGGGCAATCGGCACCGGGCTTGGCCTTGCCATTGCAAAGGGCTTCGTCGAAGCCATGGGCGGCACCATATCCGTAACCAGCCCGGCGATCCGCAAGCGGGGAACGCGCTTCACGATCCGGCTGCCGGTTCCGGAACAACCGGATCTCGAAAAGGACAACTGATGAGCGCCCACAGAATCCTCGTCGTGGACGACGAGCCCCAGATCCTGCGTTTTCTCAAGCCCGCTCTGACGGCAGCCGGCTATGACGTGGTCGAAGCGGCCACCGGCGCAGAGGCCTTGTCGAAGGCAACCACCGCATCGCCGGACCTCGTCATCCTCGATCTCGGCCTGCCCGACATGGACGGCAAGGATGTGATCGCCCGTCTCCGCGGCTGGTCGGCAATCCCGATCATCATTCTCTCTGCACGGGACCGGGAAGCGGAGAAGATCGCAGCCCTAGATCTCGGCGCGGACGATTATGTCGAGAAACCCTTCGGGATCGGCGAGCTGACCGCACGCATCCGCACCGGTCTTCGCCACAGCAAATCGTCGGAGGTGACAAGCGAGACCATCCGCGCGGACGGACTGCTCATCGATCTCGCGCATCGGATCGTCAGCCGGAACGATGCCCAGATCCGGCTCACCCCGAAGGAATACGATCTCCTCGCCCTGCTCGCCCGCCATGCCGGCAAGGTCATGACTCATAAGGCCCTGCTGACGTCCGTCTGGGGTCCGGCGCACGGCGAGGACCTCCAATATCTCCGCGTCTTCATCGGTCAGCTCAGGGCGAAAGTGGAGAAGGATCCGGGAACGCCCTGCATCATCCTGACGGAGCCAGGGGTCGGCTATCGGTTCTCGGAGGGGAGTTCGTGCGACGCCAAAGGTTCCACTGTCTTGGGAACCACGACCAGTTTCGTACGTTAAGTGACCGTCCGAGCGGAGGCCTGTGACAAGCTCTCTCTTCTCGCTGCGGTATCTGTCAGTCTCGCGGAGCGATCGCCAGGACAAATGAACGAGCCGCGCATTGCCGCCCCGCAATGGCGCGGCTTTTTCACTTTGAACCAAAGCGGCGGCATGAAGCGGGTTGAGAGGGGAGATCCGATGCAAAGAAATTGCATACCGAGAGCGGCAGCAAGCTAAGGAATTGGCCATACCGTGCTTCAGTTCAGGAGAGCAGCATCTTGAGACATCCCGTTGCAGACAGACCTGCTGACCGACACGGCTCCCGATCAAAACTCCGTCACTGCCCTTCCAACACCGTCTTCGACTTCCATATCACACCCTACGTAATGACCGACCGGATACCATGATGACCAGTGCCGACCTCGAACGCCCGCTCCGGGAGTTCTTCCAGAATTCAAGGATTGCCCTTGCGCTCGCGAGAGCCGACGGGGACAACGAACTGGCTCTCGTGAATACCCGGTTCACAAGCCTTACCGGCTATGCCGAAGAGGATGTCGTGGGGCGAAACTGCCGTCTGCTTCAGGAGAGCGCCAAGGGTATCCGCGCCGACAATGCCGTTGCCAAGGACAGCATCCATGAATTCCTTCGCCCGGATGGGCCCGCAACCGTTCGAACTCCGATCGTCAACTTCCGCAAGGATGGCGCGCCCTTCGTCAACCTGCTGTTCATGTCGAAGCTGAAATCCGCATCCGGAAAGGTGAGCTACATCTTCGCGTCCCAGTTCGACGTCAGCCGCACCCATGCCGAAATGCTCAATGCCTATGATCAGCAGCTCAGCCGGACGCTGAAGGGGTTGCAGCCTCTCCTCGAGGGTCACGACGTGATGGTCAACGGCACACTGTCCACGATCGCGAACTCGACGGCGGTGATCGCCCAGGCGAAGCTTACCCTTGCGGAACTGGAAACCAATGCTCCCTACTGACGGAACGCGTTTGAAGTCCGTGCGGGAGTTCCGCGCATGACCGAAGCCATGAACAAGGAGCAGCCGCCGATACCCGTGGTCGGGATCGGCTCCTCGGCCGGCGGGCTCGAGGCGCTCCGGGAGATGTTCTCGGTGGCCGAAGTGCCGACGGGGCTCGCCTTCGTCGTCGTCCAGCATCTCGATCCCCATCACCAGAGCATGCTCGCCGAACTTCTGGACCGCCATACGCAGCTGAGCGTCCGGCAGTGCGAGGGCGGCGAGAGCATCGAGCCCGATACCGTCTTCATCATTCCTCCCGGCAAGGGGCTCGGCATCGAGAACGGGCGGCTTGCGCTCAGCGAGTTTGCCGAGCCGCGCGGCTTGCGTCGGCCGATCGACGACTTCTTCATCTCGCTCGCCAACGACCAGAACGCCAATGCCGCCTGCGTCATCCTTTCCGGCACGGGAGCGGACGGGTCGACCGGCCTTCGCGCCGTCAAGGAACGCGGCGGGCTCTGCATCGTCCAGGAACCCTCCACCGCCAAATATGACGGCATGCCGCTCTCGGCGACAGGAACGGGTCTGGTCGATTTCGTCAGGCCGCCGGAACAGATCCTCGGCTGCATCAGCAGTTTCTTCACCCGCAGGACGCAGGGAGCGGACAGGCGCGAGGCCTCGACCGTTGCCGACCGCGTGGACGATCTTTGTGCTGCACTCCGCAGCGTGGTCGGTCATGATTTTGCGGGCTACAAGCGCACCACTTTCGTTCGACGGGTGGAACGGCGCATGCACGTGCTCGGCATAGACCGGGGCAGCGATTATCTCGCCCGCGTCCAGAACGACCACGCCGAATGCGAGGCACTCTTCCGTGACCTCCTCATCAACGTGACCCGCTTCTTCCGCGACCGCTCCGCCTTCGACGTGCTGGACGCGGAGGCGGTCGAACCCATGCTCCGGGAGCGGTCGGAAACCGAAGATGGCATCCGGGTCTGGGTGCCCGGCTGCTCGAGCGGCGAAGAGGCGTATACCATCGCCATGCTCTTTGCCCAAAAGGCCCGGCAGCTGGGTCTGCCCTGCAACGTGCAGATCTTCGCGACGGATATCGACGAGAGCATGCTGAAGATCGCCCGCGACGGCTCCTATCCCATCGCGGCACTGGCCGACATTCCGCACGACATGCAGGAACATTTCGTCGTGCCGCACAAGGAACGGTTCAATTTCACGGGCCAGATCAGGGACATGATCCGCTTTTCGGGCCACAGCCTGATCAAGGATCCGCCCTTCTCGAAGATCGACCTCGTCTCCTGTCGCAACCTGCTGATCTACTTCGACGACAGCTTGCAGAAGACGGTCATGCCCCTGCTGCATTACGCGATCCGCCCGGGTGGGTACCTGTTTCTCGGTTCATCGGAAAGCGTCGGCCGCTTCGACAATGTCTTCTCGGTCATCAACCAGAAGGCCCGGCTTTTCGAGCGGCTTCCCGGATCGCCGACCTACCCCATCCCGCTTCCGGGAGACCGCGGGGAACGGGGCCGGCCCGGACTGCGAGCCGAAAGAGCCCAGTCGTTCGATGGCGTCGAACACATCGCCCGCGCACGGCTCATTGAACGTTACGTGCCCGCAAGCGTGGTGCTCGACGGCGACAGCCAGATCGTCGCGGCCTATGGACGGCTCGGGCGCTTCTTCGAATTCCCGGTCAGCGGTGTCGACGTTTCGAGCGCAACGACACTGGCAAGGCCGGGGGTGCGGGAGCAGATCGGTCCGCTGGTCAGGCAGGCACGCGCAGCCCGCAAACGGGTCATGGCGCGCAATGTCGAAGTCGTCACCGATTTCGGCACGCTGCAGACCGACATCGTCTGCGACCCGCTCGATGGCGGCACCTTTCTCGTCGTATTCCAGGAAAGCATGCAATTCACGCCGCGCGATGCCGGAGACCTGATCGATCTCGAGCCGAACAATGCCCATGTCGAGGAGCTGGAACGGGAATTACGGCTGGCCAAGCACCGTCTGCGTTCCGCAACCGAGGAACTGGAAACGGCGAACGAGGAGCTGAAGAGCTCCAACGAAGAAATGATGTCGATGAACGAGGAGTTGCAGTCGACGAACGAGGAACTCACCACCGTCAACGACGAGCTGAAGACGAAGGTCGACGAGGTGACCGTCGCCAATACGGACCTCCGCAACTTCTTCGAATCCACGAATCTGGCCGTGATCGTCCTCGACAACCAGCGCCGCCTGCGCTCCTACACCAAGGCTGCGACCGAAATCTTCCCGCTTCAGCCGACCGATCGTGGACGGCCCCTCTCGGATGTAGCAAGCCGCCTCCTCCGCTTCGACCTGTCGGCGCGTGTCGAAAACGTGATGGACAACGGCATGGAATACCAGGACACGGTCATGGACCGGGAGAAAAACCGCACGTTCTCGCTGCGCATCCTGCCCTATCGAACGATAGATGGTTCGATCAACGGCGCTTCGATCGTGCTTACCGACATCTCCCATGCGATCAGTGTCGAGAGCCAGCTCGCGGCAGAGCAGGACCGGCACGACCTCGCGATCGAGGCATCGGGGATCGGCGTCTGGGAATATCTGCCTGAGACGAAATCCTTCGTGCTTGGCGGCGCGGCGATGTCCTTGCTGCATATCACCGACGAGCGGCCGGGCCTCGATGCTTTCCTCGCCAGGCTCTCCGCCGGGGACCGGCAGAAGATGCAGAGCGCGCTCGAACAGGCAGCGCAGGAGGGCGACACGTTCGAGCTGACCACGCGGATCGACGGCGACGGGCAGTCGTCCTGGATCAAGATGTTCGGCCGCTACGTCGCAGACAGCCAGCCGCCGCGGATCATCGGCGTCAGTGTCAACGTGACGGCGGAGAACCAGCTTGCCGAGACCCGCGAGCTGATGCTCAACGAGATGAACCACCGGGTGAAGAACCTCTTCGCCATGATCGGCGGCATCCTGCGCATCGCCGCCCGCAAGCACGAGACGGCCCGCTCGCTCGTGGAGGATGTCGAGGGACGCGTGCTGGCGCTCGGCAATGCCCATACGCTGGCCTCCAGCCAGCACCGGACGAAGCCGGTGGAAATGCATGAGCTGGTCGAGACCATGGTGGCGCCGCATGCCCGCCTCGCCAAGATCGCCATTTCTGATGTTTCCCTTCCGGTCGCCTCCACATGCATCACGCCACTCACGCTGATCCTGCACGAATGGGCGACGAATGCCGTCAAGCACGGTGTGCTCGGCAAGGAGGCAGGCCGGTTGTCCGTCAGCTGGACGGAAAATGACGATGGTATCAATTTGGTCTGGAACGAGATCGGGGATAGCGACGTTAAGGCGCCTGGAGATGCAGGATTCGGCACCGTGCTGCTTTCGACCTCGGCGCGGCAGCTTGGCGCGAGCATACGCACCGAAGTGAAGGGCCCGGTCCTTTCCCACATCATGACAATGCCACCCACGGTGAGACATGGCGCATAAGACAGTACTGCTCTGCGAAGACGAGATGTTCGTCGCCCTCGACATCCAAATGACGCTCGAAGACGAGGGCTACGAAGTTTCCGGACCCTTCCCCAGCGCCGGAGCGGCACTTGCCTGTCTCGACGACGTGAAACCCGATTTTGCAATCCTCGACGTTCGGCTGGTGGATGGGGACGTTTTTCCCGTGGCCGACCGGCTGGCCAAGGCTGGCATACCCTTCATCTTCCATTCCGGGCACGCCGATCCCGGCAAGCTGCTGCAGCTTTATCCCTCCTCGCTGGTGTGCCAGAAGCCCTGCCACCCTGCGGCCCTGGTGGACAAGCTGATGAAACTGCATTCAGAGCAGATGGCTTAGCGCGCCGGACGGTCGTTTGATCGGTTCATTCCCATCGCAGCGAAGAGATGTGCATGCGGAAATGCACCAAGGTCGGGTGTCGCCGCTCTGAAGGCTCAGGCTACCAGGCCAGTTTGCCCTTGAGGTCGAATTCGATTCCGCTTTCCAGATAGGTAACAGACCCTTCCCTATGAAAATGGCCAAGGAGGTCACGATCGCGACCTCGCACCACGTGGCCTGGGGAGTCGCCTGGCCCCTGCTGAGGAAAGTACGAACCAGTTGTGTCGCGCGTTGAACGTTCTGCCAGTCCCGACGTTTAGCGAGTCCGGATTGTAACCCAGGAAACATTCATGAAGATGGCGCAGTTCAGCCTCGCGGACGGAAAGAACACACAGATCTATATCAATCCGTCTCACGTGATCTCCGTCCACACCGAGGGAGATTACACGATCATGTTTTTCGCCTTCGTCGGAAGAGCCGCATCGCCGTTCTTCTACAAGCTTGCGGAAGATGTGGAGGTCGTCCTTCACCGACTGGCCGCGGCGAGTGCCTGCTGACTTTCGGAGGCTGGCGGCAAAATTTCGGCGTAAAAGGCTGCATCGACGGCCTGATCGAATGAAGCGGCGCCGCTACGCAGGCCCATTCATGCAACTTCAGTGCCGCGCAGGACCATGTTGATCGTTTCTGGTCCAGAGCGTCATCCGGCACCTTGTGCGAAAGAGCCTGTTCCATTCCCCGAAGCATCATTCAATGTATGTCAAGAACGACGGGTTCAGATCCAGATACTCAGGTCACCCGGCGCAATTTTCTGTGCTCCAACGAGAATACGGGCATCGGTCGGGACAGGAGCATCGACCGGTTCATTCCCGAAGTTGAAGGCGAAGGTCAGCCTTCCGCGCCTTGCGAGACGCAGATCGCCGAGATCGGGCATGGTTTCCACACCGGCCCAGTGCAGGCAATCCTCGATCAGTTTCATGAGAAGCGCGCCTTCGGGCAGGACGGCGCAGTAGCGGGCCTTTTCATTGCCGACGACAGCCGGCGCGCCCGGGCGGTAATCGCCCGCGAAACTGGCTAGCACATCGTTGCCTGTGCGCACCGTCTCCCGCCATCCCGACGCTGCAAAACGCGTGTTGCCGTAAAGGACGGTCTCCTGATGATAAGGCGGCAGGGATTCGACCCGCGTCACGCTAATGTCGAGGAGGCGCGCGAGAGGTCCCGGCGGCAGGTCGGCCGGAATATGCATGTCCTTCGTCTTGCTGCCCGAGCGCGGCCCGAACAGCGCGCGCGCCTTCGAAGCGGCGAGCCGCGCCACGAAGGCCGGATCCGGAATCACCAGGTCCGGCGCGACGACGAGCGCATAGCCGTCGACGTCGGAATGCTGGCCGATGAAATCCACGTCCACGCCCAGCCGGGAGAGCGCGGCATACCAGTCGGCCGCCACGTGCGAAGCATCATAGCTGCGGCCCTGTGGCAGCGCACGCGTGGCATAGCGGGAATCATAGTCGAGGACAAACGCGACCCGCGCCTTCTGCCGCTCTTCGCCGGATGGCAGGAGTGACCGCTCGGCGATGACCGTCTGCACTTCCCGGAACCCCTGATCCTCCTCGCTGTTCGGCAGAAGCAGGCCGGCATGGAACTGTTCCTGCGCGAAGGGAGCCTGACGCCAGCGAAAATAGGAGACCATGTCGACGCCATGGGCATAGGCGAGCCAGGTCCAGAGCCGCACCATGCCATCGGCCGGCGCCTGGTTGTAGGCCGCCCAGTTGACCGGCCCTGGCTGCTGTTCCATGACCCAGACCCGGCCGCGGCCGACTGCCCGGTAGAGATCATGATGAAACGAGACGAGGTCGGGATCGCCATGCCGCAGATAGCGCGCCTTGTCCGCCTCACTCAGCCGGCCGTTCACCAGCCCGCCCATGGGGTAGACGTCCCAGGAGGCGATATCAATGTCCGCACCGAGCGCATGGTGATCGAAGTCGGTGTTCTGGGACATGAAGTTGTGGGTGATCGGCCGGCCAGGCGAATGGCGGCGCAGGATGTCCGCCTGCAGGCGGTTGAAGTCCCGCACCTGATCGGACGAGAAACGGAAGTAGTCGACGAGATGCGTCGGGCTCGGCTCCTCGACCAGACCGTTCGGGAGATCGATCTCGTCGAAGCCATTGTAGCGCATGCTCCAGAAGGCCGTACCCCAGGCCTCGTTCAGCGCTTCTATGTCGCCGTAGCGTGCCGCAAGCCAGGCGCGGAAGGCGATGGCCGCTTCCTCTGAATAGCTGTGGACGGTGTCGTGATCGCCGTATTCGTTGTCGATCTGCCAGGCATGGACATGCGGATGGCGCCCGTAGCGCTCCGCCATGGCCTCGGCGATCCGCGCTGCCTCAATGCGGTAGCGGCGGCTGGAGAAGCAGTAGTGCCGGCGCGCGCCGAATTTGCGCGTGCGGCCCGCGGCATCGACCGGCAGAATGTCCGGATAGCGGTCGACCAGCCATTTCGGCGGCGCTGCCGTGGGCGTGCCGAGGATCACCTTGAGCCCCGCACGGCCGAGCACGTCGATCGCCTCGTCCATCCATTCCCAGTGCATTTCGCCGGGCCGCGGCTCGATGTGCGACCAGGCGAATTCGCCGATCCGCACCCAGGTCAGCCCGAGTTCGGCCATGCGCCGGGCGTCCTCCTCCCAGAGCGCGCGCGGCCACTGTTCCGGATAATAGCAGACCCCGAGCTCCAGCATGCCCTGTCCGGGCGTGGCGGCATCTCTGTTCGCCGGATCGGCAATCGGCTCGTGCATGGTTCGGTCCTTCATTTCATGCGGGCATGTCTGGTGTTCCGCCGCCCATCCGGCGCGAGAGGAACGCTTGAGGATGGGCGGCGGCGGTCCCGAGGAGGGTCGGGAAGGGTCAGCGGCCGAGACGTCCGAGAACGTCGTCGAGCGCGGCGAGGAAGCGGTCGCATTCCGCTTCACCGAAGGGCGCGGGCGGCTTGATCTTCAGCACGTTGTGGTGCGGCCCCTCGCTGCTGAGGAGAATGCGGTGGCGGTGTTTCATCTCCGCGATCACGAGATCGAGCTCGGCGGCAGCCGGCTCGCGGGTCTGCCGGTCACGGACGAGCTCGATGCCGTTGAAGAGACCATGGCCGCGCACGTCGCCGATGATGTCATGCCGCTCGGCGAGTTTCCGTGCTCCTGCCATCAGGCGCTCGCCCACGACCTCACAGCGATGCATCAGCCGCTCGTCGCGGATGACGTCGAGCACGGCAAGGCCAATCGAGGCGGAGACGGAATTGCCGCCGAAGGTGTTGAAATATTCCATGCCATTGGCGAAGGCGCTCGCGATCTCCCGGGTCGTGATGACCGCGGCCATGGGATGGCCGTTGCCGATCGGCTTGCCGAGCGTGACGATGTCGGGGATGACGCCCTGCAGCTCGTGCGCCCACATGTGGGAGCCGACGCGGCCGAAACCGACCTGCACCTCGTCGGCGAGGCATAGGCCGCCCGCGGCCCGAACATGCGCATAGGCATGGGCGAGATAGCTCTCGGGCAAGGTCAACTGGCCGCCGGTTCCGAGAATGCCCTCGCTGAAGAACAGCGCCGGCTTGCGGCCCTCGGCTGCAAGCGCCTCCACCTGACGGCGCACATCCTCCGCATACTGCCTCCCGGCATCCGGCTCGCCGTAGCGGAAGCGGCCCCGGTAGAGATCGGGCATTTCGGCAACGCGCACATGCGGCTGCCTGCCCTCCCCGCCCTTGCCCGCGAACTTGTAGGGGCTGACATCGATCAGGCTGGTGAGATGGCCGTGATAGGCGTGATCCACCGTGATGATGTCGCGGTTGCCGGTATAAGCCCGCGCCAGACGGATCGCGAGATCGTTCGCCTCGCTGCCGGAATTCACGATGAAGCAGACATTGAGCGGGTCGGGAAACAGGGCCGTGAGACGGCGCGAATACTCGACGAGCGTATCGTGCAGATAGCGGGAATTGGTGTTGAGCTTCGCCATCTGTGTCTGCGCCGCCTTCACCACGCGCGGATGGCAATGGCCGACATGGCAGACATTGTTGACCATGTCGAGCCAGCGGGTCCCCTCGTCGTCAATGAGATAGGTCCCCTCTCCGCCGACGATCTTCAGCGGCGCGTCCGAATAGGCGATGCTGAGCGAGCGTCCGATGCGGCGATGCCGCTCGCGGACGAGAAAATCCTTGTCGCGTGCGACGATGACGGAAGCGGGCTCGGAAAAGCCGAACACCACGCTCGGATCCGGGCTGATCGACTGCCAGACCTGCCACTGATCACGCACGCCCACGCCATGCATGCGCCCGCCGAGGCCGAGGTGATCGGTAACGATCTGGAAATGCAGATGCGGCGCCCAGTTCCCGTTCTCCGACGGCGACCCGAAGGCGCAGAAGGCATCTCCCTTGCCGATGGACTGGCCGATGGAGAGGGAAGCCACGCTCTCCCGTGACAGATGCCCGTACAGCGTCCAGAAGATCTGTCCCGCATCGGTCGCGTGCTCGAGGAGAACCGTCGGCCCGAAACCGAAATCGACCGCATCGTCATGAATGAAGGCAACCCTGCCGGCGAAGGGGGCATGCACCGGAGTACCCGCGGCCGCAAAGAGGTCGATGCCGAGATGGACGGTGCGTCTCAGACCAGCGCCAGCCGTCTCGAAGGCCGGTCCCTTGTAGACGGCGCGGTCTTCGCCATAGAGCCCGATCGCGAGATCGGCCTTCTCGCGGTCGAGCCGCGCGGCAATCCCCGCCCAGGCCGCGGCCGCATCGAGATCCGCCCACTCCCGCGCTTCCGCGCCGCCTTCCGTGAGATCAAGGCAAATGACACGGGGAGGCGTCCCGCCGGTCTGGACTACAGGCGCGAAATCATGGGCATTCCGCTCCAGCCAGCGCTCGACGGAGGGCGAATGGGCGATGGGCGCAAGGCCGCAGGCATCCCGGATCCGGGCTACTGCCAGCGCCGGGTTCTCTGCCTCGAGGCGCATG
The DNA here is from genome assembly GCA_945952245.1 of uncultured Rhizobium sp. GTDB lineage: Bacteria > Pseudomonadota > Alphaproteobacteria > Rhizobiales > Rhizobiaceae > Gellertiella. Next base: position 15,815 of record CAMFHT010000009.1, read on the forward strand.
AGCTCGCGCCATACATCGTCCTGGCTGACGAGAAGGTAGCGATTGTCCGGATTGTCGCGAATCTGGCGGGCGGCCATGGCCATGCTCACCGCATAGCGCGTGCGCACCAGATCGAAGATCACCCCGATTTCGGCCTCGCCCAGCGGATTGACGGCATGGTAGGCGGCGGCAAGCCGCGCAATCGTCCCGACCGGGTCTGGCGTTCCGATGAGGGCATAGGCGCCGGCAACCGCGATCTCGACCACGCGGAAGGTCTCTACCATGTCGCCGAAATCCAGGAGCCCGCTGACACGGCCCTCACCATCGAGGAGCACGTTGTAATCGTTGGCGTCGTTGTGGATGACCTGACGCGGGCATGTCTGCAGCCGCGGACGGACGACGTCCCGGAAGCGCATCAGGATGGCCTCCGCCACGGCCCGCTTCTGCGGGTTCTCGATGAAGCGGAGATTGGCTTCGTGCTGGTCGGCGCGCCCGATGTCCCAGCCGTAGATCCTGTTGGCGCCGGGATGGCTGAAGGTTGCGAGGGCCCGGTCGAGGCGCGCAAGCAGGTGACCAAGCGTGTCCAGGCTTTCGCCGCAGCGCAGGCCGGCCTTTGCCCAGATATCACCGGGAAGCCAGGACAGCAGCCGGGCCCTGCGCCGGCCGCGGAGGTCGACCGCGACGGACGGCGCACCGGATCGGGCCGCTATCGCCTTCGAAACCGGCAGACCGGATGCCACGGCGTTCAGGTGGTCGAGGACGGCCATCTGCATGGCGATGTCTTCGTCCTGGCCGTCCGCATGCAGCTTGAGCAGGTAGACCGTCCCGTCCGAAGCCTCGACGCGATAGTTGAGATCGTGTTCGCCGGGAAGCGGCGTCACGCGTCCCGACACGCCGTAATGCGTTTCGAGAAGCGTGTAGATCTTGGCAAGATCGGCATCGGTGTTCGCGTTCATGTCGGTCATTCCTGCACTCTTTTGTCTACCAGGCGATGGTCCGGCCATCGAAGCTCCGGAAGCTGCCGCTGTCGGAAGGCGTTGCTGCCAGAATCTGCGCCAACAGACCGCGCACGCTTTCTTCGGGATCGAGAGGCGCGTCCGAACCGCCCATGTCGGTCTTCACCCAGCCGGGGTGGAGCGAGAGCACGGTCACGCCGTCCTTCCGCAGATCCTGCGCCAGCTTGACGGTCGCCATGTTCAGTGCCGCCTTGGAAAGGCGGTAGGCATAGTCACCCTCGTCGTCATCGAGCGTTCCCTCGGCAAGCGAGCCCGCACGACTGCTGATGTTGACGACGAGCTTGCGCCGTCCGGACTTGAGGTTCGGGAGAAGCGCGCGGGTGACGAGCAGTGGCGCCAGTGCGTTGACGCGCATGACCTTGAGAAAGTCTTCGGAGGTCAGGGTGTCCAAACCGCCGGTGTCGCCGCGGATGGCCGCATTGTTGATCAGGATGTCCACCGGTTCGCCGGCGAGCTTGTCGGCAAGGGCTGCAATGGAGGCCTCGTCTGCCACGTCCAGCCGGACATGACGCAGCCGTGGCTCCTGCCTGCGCATGTCCGGTGACCGGATGGCGGCGATGACGCGGTAGCCGGCAGCGTCGAAAGCATCCGCCAGGCCTGCCCCGAGGCCGCGCGACGCCCCCGTGATCAGCACGGTCCCGGCGCTCTGTTCAGCGGTGCTTGACGTCATATTTCTTCTCCACGAAGCTCACGAGGGTCGCTGCCGCCAGCGTCAGGAACACGTACAGAATCGCCGCCGAGTTATAGGGCGCGAAGGCGAGGAAGCTTGCCGACTGGAATTCCCGCATGCGCTGCGTCACGTCGCGGATCGACAGGATGGAAAGCAGCGAGGTGTCCTTCAGGATGGCGATCAGCTCGTTGCCGAGCGGCGGAATGACGATGCGCAGCGCCTGCGGAAGGATGATGAATCGGGCCGTCTGCCACCGGTTGAGGCCGATGCTGGCCGCCGCCTCGATCTGGCCCACAGGCACGGCATTGATGCCGGAGCGGAAGATTTCGGCGAGATAGGCCGAATAGGCGATCGCCATGGCGACGATGCCGCGCACGAGGTTGGGCGGATCGAACACACCCTGAGTCGCATCCTTGAGCGCCCCGCTGAGCGGCAGCCCGACATAGAGAACGATGACGAGCATGGGAATGCCACGGATCGTATCGACGACGAATTCGGCGCCGATGGAGAGCGGGTGGCGGCGGTGCAGATACCCACCGAAGGTGAGCAGCGCGACGATGATCGCCAGCACCGCCGTGGTGATGCCGGCGGCCCGGTCGCGGTCGTTGAGCGCCTCGGTCTGCCAAATTACGGGCATATCTGCAGGTGCTGCACTCTGCGGCAAGAGCGCACCGCTCACGCCCTGCCCGGCGGCGATGGCTTCGAGCGCCTTGGCGGGCGAGGCGAAGGTGCGCACCGGCGTTTCGGCGGCGGCGGGCGCCTCGGCATAGCGCCCGAAGCGCACGTCGCCGATGAGGGCTGCCGGCGTATTGGACACGATGCCGATCTTGCCCTCGAGGGTGCCCGCCAGCACGTAGCGGTCGCGCGGCTGCATCAGGAACCAGGCCGAGGCGGCGGCAAGCAGAAGCGCCAGCACGGCAAAGCCGATCACGCTTGCGCGGCTGTGCCTGAGTTTCAGCAGGGCGACCCAGAGCAGACCCAGGAAGGCGGCGAGGATGTAAGCCAGGATCGCCGCGCGGATGGTCGTGGCAAGGCCGGAGGCAAAGGCGAGCGGCGCGAGCAGCAGCAGGAAGACGAGCCCGGCGCCGTTGACGATGCCGAGAAGCCAGAGACCCGCACGCCGGGCCTTGCCGCCCTCAGGTCCGGCAAAGACCAGGGCGAAACCCGCAGCCAGCACCGCCGCCAGTATGACGGCGAGCCAGGTTCCACGCTCCGCCACCATCAGGGCGGCCGCAGCGGTCAGACGCCGGGGCGTCACCCCTTTCTCGACGAGGCTGGACGTGAAGGGATCGACGCCGTTCGCGACCACGGAGGCCGCGAAGGGGCTTGCGACATCGGTGAACAGAATGACGGCGGCGGCGAGCAGACCCGCGGCCGCAAGAGCCATGGCGAGACGCCGGCGCGGCTTCTGCAGGCGGAGCAGCAGCACCACGGCGACGCCCGATGTGCAGGCGGCGAGCCAGAGCAGGAAGCCCGGCAGAAAAGCCGCCGACCCCTGCTCGACCCCGACGATGGCAAGCAGGGCCCGCTGGTAATCCGGGGACGTGCCGAACAGATAGACGATGAAAGGCAGTGAGGCGAGGATCACGAGATTGCTCGGCCTCACGCTTCTGATGAACGGCATATTCCCCTCCCGCTCAGGCGATGCGGCGCACCGGAAGCGCTGGAAACGCTTCCGGACAGGATTACTTCAGTCCCCAGTACTTGGCGATCAGCTTGTCCAGCGTGCCATCGGCCTTGATCGCTGCAATGCCCTCGTTGAAGGCCGCGACGTTCTCGTCGCCCTTGCGGAAGACGAGGCCGATCGGATCCGACTGCAGGTCCTTGATCGCGGTCACCAGTTCTCCGGCAAACTCGCGCTCATAGGCGCCGTTGATGACGACGCCGTCGACGTCCTTGTTGCGGAGGGCAATGATGGCGGCGCTGAACGTGTCGTAGGCCACGACGTTTTCCTTGCCGACCGCGGCTTCCGCGACCTGCGCATCCGTGGTGTTGGCCTGGGCCGACAGCTTGCGGCCTTCGGACTTGAACTGATCCAGCGTTAGCCCCTGGTCGTCGACGCGGGTCAGAATGGCCTGGCTGTTCACGAGATAGGGATCGGAAAAGTCCATTGCCTTCTTGCGCTCGTCCGTGATCGAGACGCCCGATGCGACGAGATCGAAACTACCCTGGTCGAGGGCGGCGAAGATGCCGTCCCAGCCGGTGGTGACGAACTCGGCCTTGCAGTTGATCTTCTCGCAAATGGCATTGAGCACGTCGACGTCGAAGCCGACGATCTGGCCGCTGGCGGTGTCGACGCTCTCCATCGGCGGCGAGGTCGTGTCCGAACCGACCTTCAGGAGCTTTCCACCGAGATCGGCCGCGAAGGCCGGGCTCAACGAGAACGCCGCGACGGCAAATGCTGCGATCCATGTCTTCATAATTTCCTCCTCCAGATTTGCAGGGAGTTCCTTACCCTCACCGATGCGGCAACCAAGCTGTCCGCACTTCCTCAGGCCCTGCTTAAAAACTGCTAACAGGGAATAAAAACGTTTTCAAGGCAAAATATAAACGTTTTTATTTTTATTTTTGCCTTCTCACGTGACTTGAGCGGTATCCGCGTGCCGCGCCAATCGGTGGCTTAAACGTTCTTCATGCCTGCCGGATGAGACGGTCGTCGCAGCGTTCGATCAGCTTCGGCATGATGAGTGTCTGGAGGTTCTCGCAAGGCTCGCCATCCATCCGCCGCAGGATGTATCGGCCGAGCATCTCGCTCGGCTCATGGATCGGCAGAAAATAGGTGGTGATGGGCGGGGCGAAATACTGGCTGACGTTCAGATCGTCCGTCGCATTGATGACCGCGTCGCGCCCATGCACCAGTCCCCGTTCATGGAAACCGGAAAAGGCACCGAGCGCCGAGGCTTCGTTGGCGCAGATATAGGCCGTTGGCGGATCTGTAAAATCGGCCATGGTGAGAACGCTCTCGCGCCCGAAGGCCGGCGTCAGCCTGCCATGGGCCACGAGGGCGGGATCGAAAGGCAGGCCCGCCGCTTCGAGGGCGAGACGGTAGGCATTCAGCCGCACGATCGCATAGGAAAGGTCCTGCATGGGATTGATAAGCGCGATGCGGCGATGGCCGCGTTCGATCAGTCTCGTCATGCTCTTGCGGATCATCTGTTCGTTGTCGGCATCGACGTAAGCGTGCGGCGCATTGTGAACGGTCGTGCCATAGGTCACGAAGGGGAAATCGTTCTCCTGCATGATCTCGACGCGCGGGTCGTCGGCGCGCGTTCCCGAGATGATGATGCCGTCCGCCTTCTTCAGCGAGACGATCTGGCGGATCGCCTCCAGGCTCTCTTCGAAATTGCGCACCGCATAGAGCGCGACACGGTAGGGACTGTCCTCCAGTGCCCAGGAAATGCCGCTCAGCAGCTGGGCATATTCGACGCCTTCCCATTCGTGCTGCTTCGGCCCCGGCGCCGTCATGATCGCGGCCACCTGATAGGTCTTGCCGGTGCGCAATTGCACGCCGTGCATGTTGAGCTGGTAGCCGACCCTTTCGGCCGCCGCCTCGATGATCGCGCGGGTTTCCGGCCGGACCTGCGGCGAGCCCTTCAAAGCCTTGGACACCGTGGCGATGGACAGTCCCGTCTCCTGCGCGATGGTCTTGATCGTCGGTCTCTGCATGGCGCGGCTCGCTACGTCTGATTCGGGCTGTAGGCTCGGGAGAGGAAGATATAGACGGCTGACGTCCAGGCGAAAGCCCGGTCCCGCAAACCATTTCCGGTCAGGGCATCGAAATTTTCCGCCATGCCGCCCCGTGCCGCGAGCGCCAGGAAACGCATGGCGACGGTACGGGCGAGCGCGTCTTCGCCCTGCCGGCGCAGGCCATCCCAGAGGAGAAGCGTCGTCGGCGCCCAGATCGGCCCGCGCCAATAGCCGTCCGGCTCGTAGAACGGGCTTTGCGGACTTTCGGTGGCCGGCCCCCATTCGGTCAGGAAGGCCCCGTCCTGCAGGCGAGCCACGAGCATGTCGCGGATCGATGTGGGCAGGCGGTTGCCGAGCAGCAGCGGCATGAACTGGATGAGGCTCTCGCCCGGCAGCGGATTGTGTGGCGCGCTCACGAGGCGCGCGGCAAAGGTTTCACCGGTCCAGAGGCGGGAGAGCAGCATCTCCCGCAGCTTCTCGGCCTCGCGCCGCCAGTTCTCCGCCTTGAGGGCGTCCTCTTCCAGGAAATCCGCCAGCGCGTCGCAAGCGAGGATCAGGAAGACCGGCAGGTCCGGCGAGATCACCGGTCCACCCTCGGCGAAGAAGCTCGCATTGTCCCAGCCGCTGTCGTTGCCGTGGAAATAGCAGGGCAGATCGCCGGACACAGCGCGGGCGTGGGTCAGCCAGTAGGTTACCTGCCTTGCGATCGCGTCGCGCAGATAGGCCCGCCGTTCGGGCGTCAGAAAATCCCTGAATTGCCGCGCGATCAGCGAGACGGCCCAGCCATGCACGGGCGGCTTGGTGAAGGCGAAGAGCACGTCGCGATCGTTGACATAGTCCGGCAGCAGGCCGGACGGGTCCTGGTGGTCGAAGATCACCGCGAACTGATCGAAGGCGAGCTGCGGATCGGCTCCGGCGATCCCGAGTGCCGAAAAGGCATTGTCCCAGCTCCACACGTTGATCATGTGGTTCTTCGACATGTAGATGGCGGGCCGGGTGAGCGCGCCTCCGGCCGGCACGCGATTGGCCCAGAGAAGATAGGAGGCAAGACGATGCGCGTCCTCCTGTCGTGCCAGCGCTTGCGGCAGACCGCTCAGCCAGGCATCGAATTCCCGGCCTGCGCCGGCACGAGCCTCTTCGAAGCGGACTGCCGAGGGCTCGGGCGCGATCGTGCGGAAGAGGGCGAGATGCCCTTCGAAACCCGCGCCGCCGCCGAAGGTCATGGTGACGCGCTCGGAGTGGTCGCGCTGCCATGTTCCCGTCACGTCGAGATCGCCTTCGACCGAGAGCGGGATGATCTTCACGTTCTCGACGGCTGCCACCAGACAGTGGCCGCCGTGTGGCGGCTGGTAGACATAGTCGTAACGCGAGCCTTCGAGGTGGAAACGGACGGAAAGCCCGGCTCCCCGGAGGTGCAGCGTTTCCCCCTCCCCGATGGCGAATTCGGCCCTGCCGTCACCGGCCCGGGCGACGAGGCAGTCAGGCGAAAGGTCGAACGTCGCCGCGAGCGGCAATCCGTTCTCGTCCAGGAACTCGACCCGGCAGAGCCGGCCGAGCGAAGGCCGCTCGTCGCCGCCCGCCACATGGCGCAGGTAAAGGGCGCGAATGCCGTCTTTGCCCGGCACGTCCATCATCGACAAGGTGAGGAACCGGCCGGCGCGGCTGAAGGGCACGTGATTGAAATCGAAGAGCAAGGGCGTCATCCCTTCACCGCGGAGCCGACGGCGCCGTCCATGATGTAGCGCTGCGCCACGAAGAACAGGGCGAGCGGCGGCAGGCAGAGCAACGTGGTGATCGCCGCCACGGCCGTGATGTCCACGTCATGCGGGTTCTTGAACAGGGCAAGGCCCAGCGTCAGCGTGTACTTGGACTGGTCGTTCAGGAAGATCAGCGGTCCGAGATAATCGTTCCACGCATTCATGAAGTGGAAGGTGCCGACGAGGATCAGCCCCGGCAGCATGAGCGGCAGATGGATGCGCCAGTAGATGTCGAAGCTCGACGCCCCGTCCATGCGCGCCGCCTCGTCAATCTCCAGCGGCACCGTCATGATGAACTGGCGCAGCATGAAGACGAAGAAGGCATCGGCGAAATAGGAGGGCACGATCAGCGGCTTCAGCGTGTTGATCCAGCCGATGTAGTTGAACTCCATGTAGAGCGGGATCATCTTCACGTCCCAGGGGATCATCATGGTGGCGAGAAGCAGGATGAACAGCGCGTCGCGCCCCGGAAAGCGGAAGCGCGCGAAGCCGAACGCCACCAGTGAGGAGGAAAGTACCTGTCCGATGGTCGAGAGCACGACCACGACGGTGGAATTCCAGAGGAAGGTGTTGAACGGCAGCTTGTTCCAGGACGCCGCGAAATTCTCGAAATGCCATTCGGACGGCCAGAAGACCGGCGGAAACTGGTAGAGGTCGGCCGTGCTCTTCACCGCCGAAAGAAAGGTCCAGTAGAATGGCAGGATGAAGAGAAGCGCAAGGAGGGTGAGGGCCGAGTGAAGCAGGAGCTTACGCATCGCGGCCTCCCGACTTCAGCTCTCCCTCGTAGTAGGACCATGCCGCCGACCAGCGCATGACGAGCAGCGACAGCGCGAGCACGAACAGGAACATGATCCAGGAGCCTGCGGCGGCATAGCCCATGTCGTAAAACTTGAAGGCATTGTCATAGATGTACATGGCGAAGAAATAGGTAGCCTTCTGCGGCCCGCCCTTGGTGAGCAGCAGCGCGATCGTCAGCTGCTGGAAGGCGGAGATGATAGAGGTGATGAAGGTGAAGACGAGCATGGGGCCGAGCATGGGAATGGTGATGTAGACCGTCTGCGCCCAGCCCGGCACGCCGGATACGGTCGCCGCCTCATAGAGCTCGCGCGGAATCCCCTTCAGCCCCGTGAGCAGGATGAGCATGGTGCCGCCGAGGCCCCAGAGCGAGGCGATGATGATGGCGACGACGGCGATCTGCTTGTCGCCCAGCCAGTTCACCGGCTCGACGCCGGCAAACGAGAGCATGTAGTTCAGGAGCCCGTATTCCTGGCTGTAGATCCAGTTCCAGATCATGACCAGCGCCACGCCGGAGATCACGCTCGGCAGGTAGAAGGCCGTGCGGAAGAAGCCCGCGCCGAAACGCGCATGGTGAAGCATCAGCGCGAGCAGAAAGGACAGCACGATGTTGAACGGCACGTAGATCAGAGCGAAGCGGGTGGTGATGCCCAGGCTTTCCCAGAACATCGGGTCTTCCGTGAGCATGGAGCGATAATTGCCGAAGCCCACGAAACTCCGCTCCCCCACCACCGGCCAGTCGTAGAAGCTCATCGTCAGCGAGAAGACGAGCGGCCCGAGCGTGAAGAGCAGGAAGCCCAGGACCCAGGGAGAAATGAACAGGTAGGGTGTCAGCGAGATGCGCAGCCGCGGCCTCGCCCTTGAATCGTGGCTCATGTCGTTCCTCCCCGGGCCGGGTCCATGCTTACTTCAGGAAGCGCTGCGAGCGCTGGACCGCCTCGTCCAAATGCGCCTGTGCATTGCCCTGCTCGGTGATGGCGGCTTCTATCGCCACGGCAAGGTTTTCCTGGATCTGCGCCCATTTCGGGTTCTTCAGGAAGGCGGGCCGCTCCTTCGAGGAAACGGCAAGCACGTCGAAGAACGGCTTGTAAACCGGGTCCGTCGTCATGCCCTTCCGATCCGCCACGCTGGTGCGTACCGGCAGATCGTTCGTCCGCATGGCGACGGCCTCGGGCGAGGCGTAGAACTTGACGAATTCCCAGGCGAGATCGGCCTGCTTCGTGTCCTTGGCGATCGACATGGCGGAGATGGAAATGGCCGACTGCACCGGCTTGCCGGCAAAGGCCGGAAGCGGCGCCACGCCGTATTTCACGCCCGACTCGTCGAGCCCCGACTTGTTCCACATGGCGCCTTCGAGCATGGCGATCTTGCCGCTCTTGAAGAGGGCGCTGGCGCTGGTGTTCTCGCCGACATTCACCGTCACGGCTTCCTGCCTTTTCGCCATGTCGCCGAACATGTCGAGCACCTCGGCAGCTTCCCTGCTGTTCATGAAGCCGTCGATGGTCTTGCCGTCATCGGAAATGTAGCGGGTGCCGTTCGACCAGAGGAACTGCTCGAAATCATAGGGGTCGGGCTTTGCATCCACGGCGAAGCCATAGGTCTTCTCGGCCTCATTGCGGAACTTGCCCGCCTTGGCGCGGAGGTCGTCCCAGGTCCAGCCCGCCTTCGGTTCCTCCACGCCCGCCTTCGCGAACATGTCCCTGTTATAGAAGACCACATGCGTGGTGAAGCCGGCAGGCATGCCATAGGTCTTGCCGTCGATGCGGGATGCATTCATCAGGCCTTCCGGGAAGTCCTTGAGGTCGAGCGCCGCGGCGTCCCTGGTGATAAGGTCGTCGAGCGGCATCAGCGACGTCTTGTACTGGGGGAAGTTCCACATGTACATCACGTCGGGCGGATTGCCGGCCCCGAAGCCGGCGGCAAGCTTCTGGTCGTAGCCGTCGCCGCCATAGGCCTCCACCTGCACCTTGACGCCGGGATGGGCTTCTTCGAACTTCCTGGCAATGGCTTGCTCGATGGCGAGGCTTTCGTCCGAATCCCAGGTGGCGAAGCGAAGGACCTCCTCCGCGACCGCCGGCTGCGCCAGGCCAAGCACGGACGCGACGAGCGATCCGGCGATGAGTGCATGCACTGTCTTCATTTTCTCCTCCTTGAGATCAGGCGACGAGCCTGCCCTTCCTCTGATTGATGAGAGCCTCCGTTTCCGCGTCGAGCTGGCGCGGGAGCGCCTGTCCGGCGGCATCGAAGACGTGGCAGTGTTGCGGCGAAAGCTTCAGATGCACCGTCTCGCCCGCACGGACGGGATGCGTTCCACGCACGACGGCCATGACCGTTCTGCCGTCCTCAAGCCTCACGTGCACATGGCTTTCGGTGCCGAGCCGCTCGACCAGTTGCACCAGGCCGGCGAGCTCTCCCTCCCCTGCCGTCACGATCTCCAGCTTGTCGGGCCGGATGCCCAGCGTGGCGGCAGACCCGGCGGCGCATGCGGGCGTTCCGTCCATGTCGAGCGTCAGGGGTTTCATCAGGCCCGGCCCGGCCAGTTCGAGCCTGGCTGCGTCACAGGAGGCCACCGTGACGTCGAAGAGGTTCATGGCCGGCGAGCCGATGAAACGGGCGACGAAGAGATTGGCCGGCCGGTAGAAGAGTTCGAGCGGTGCGCCGAACTGGCTGACCACGCCCTTGTCGAGAACCACCACCCGGTCGGCGAGCGTCATGGCTTCCACCTGGTCATGGGTGACATAGACCATGGTCGTGCCCAGCCGTGCGTGCAGCGCCGCGAGCTCCACGCGCATGGTGACCCGCAAGCCCGCATCGAGATTGGAAAGCGGCTCGTCCAGCAGGAACAGTTCCGGCTCTCGCACGATGGCGCGGCCGATCGCGACACGCTGGCGCTGGCCGCCGGAGAGCTGTCGGGGCTTGCGATCGAGAAGTTCGCGGATGCGCAGGATGTCGGCGGCATTGTCCACCCGGCGGCGGATCTCGTCGCGCTTCATGCCGTTCAGCGCCAGGCCGAAGGACAGGTTGCGGCGCACGTCCATATGCGGATAGAGCGCGTAGTTCTGAAACACCATGGCGATGTTGCGCCTGGCGGACGGCAGATGGGTAATCTCGCGGGAGCCGAGGCGGATCGTGCCCCCGTCCGGCGTTTCGAGCCCTGCGATCGACCTCAGCAACGTGCTCTTGCCGCAGCCCGAGGGCCCGAGAAAGCAGACGAATTCGCCGTCGCCGATGGTCAGATCGATCTGCCTCAGCACCGGCAAGGCCCCGAAACCCTTCCGCAGATCTTCGATGTGAAGCGATGCCAATGACTTCCCTCCCAGGCAAATAAACGTTTACATCACATGATATAAACGTTTAACTTAGACTGTAAAGACGAAATTTGCGCTGGAGTGACGGCGTCACATCGGAAAAGATTTTTTCGGGACCGGGCGGAAGGGCGCGACGATTCCTTGGCGCCCCCTTTCCTCGGATCAGTCGTTGGCGTCGGGCGCGGCCTTCAGTATGGCTTCGGCGATCTGCGAGATCTCGGCGAGTTCGCCCGCATCGAAATCCCTGTTCTCGAGCGCTCCGACGCAATCGATCACCTGCGACGGCCGGCTTGCGCCGACGAGTGCCGAGGTTATGCGCCCGCCCCGCAACACCCAGCTTACCGCCATCTGTGCGAGCGTCTGGCCTCGGGCGGAGGCAAGGGCGTCGAGCCGCCGGAGATTGTCGATGACCTCGGGCGTGATCATGTCCTTCTTCAGGAAGTGATCGAGAGCGGCGCGGCTATCGGAGGGCACGCCCTTCAGATATTTCGCCGTGAGCAGCCCTTGTGCGAGCGGCGAGAAGACGATGGAGCCTATGCCGAGGTCTTCAAGCGTTTCCCTAAGTCCGTCCTCCTCGATCCAGCGGTTCAGGATCGAATAGCTCGGCTGGTGGATGAGGCAGGGCGTGCCGAGGCTCGTGAGGATCGCCGCCGCCTCGCGCGTGCGCTTGCTGCTGTAGGAGGAAATGCCGGCATAGAGCGCCCTGCCCGAGCGCACGATGTGATCGAGCGCCGCACAGGTCTCCTCCAGCGGCGTGTCCGGATCGTCCCGGTGCGAATAGAAGATGTCGACGTAATCGAGTCCCAGGCGTTTCAGGCTCTGGTCGCAGGAGGCGATCAGGTATTTGCGGCTGCCCCATTCCCCATAGGGGCCGGGCCACATGTGATAGCCGGCCTTGGAGGCGATGATCAGCTCGTCTCGCAGCCCCGCGAAATCGGTGCGCAGGATCTCGCCGAAGGCCGTCTCCGCCGCACCGGGCGGCGGACCGTAATTGTTGGCGAGGTCGAAATGGGTGATGCCGAGGTCAAAGGCGGTACGGCAGATCTCGCGCTTCACCTGGTGAGGCGTCTCCTCGCCGAAATTGTGCCAGAGACCCAGCGATATCGCGGGGAGCTTCAGGCCGGAATTCCCGACCCTCGCATAGTGCATCTTCGAATACCGGTCTTCGGCAGGGGTCCAGTGCGACATGGTGTTCTCTCGGGGCTGAAAACGTGAAATCGACGGGTCCGCGTCGGCTGCCGCTGAGGCAGAGGCGGAGGAAGCGATAGACGAGTTGCAGGAGTACAACCCTTCGCTCGGAGCGTCTACAGCCGTTCCAGCGGAAAAACGACGCCATCCTTCGGGTCACGGAACTGGACTTGGCTCAATGGGCGGATTTGGCGATCTTTACCTGACAACCCGGTTTATTGGCCTTCTTCGCCGTTGCGCCATCCGTGGCTTGTCTGATGCGGCCCAGTTGCTGAACACGCCCGGTCAGCCGTCAATGGCGCGGCGGTATCAGCTGCGGCGGATTTGAATTGATGTGAGAAAGCTTTAAGCCCGAACCAGATGTCACCCCCGAACGCCAAAAGCCCGCCTTGGTTTTGACCTTGGCGGGGCTTTTGTGTGCGTCAATGTTTGGTTGCGGGGGCAGGATTTGAACCTGCGGCC
>CAMFHT010000010.1 GCA_945952245.1 uncultured Rhizobium sp.
GCGCAGGCCCAGCTGCAGCGCGCGCTCCTCGCTCATGATCAGCATGGCGCTGGCCTCGATTGCGCTGCCCTTCCTGCCGCTGCTCGCCAAGCAGATCCTGCTCAACAATTTCCTTTCGGACATACCGGCGCTTGCAATCGCCACCGACCAGGTGGACGAGGCGGATTGTGCCAGGCCCCGCCATTGGGACATTGCGTTCGTCCGGCGTTTCATGGTCACCTTCGGGCTCGTCAGTTCGCTCTTCGACCTCCTGACCTTCGCCTTCCTGATCTTCCTCGTCCGCGCCAGCGAGGCGCATTTCCAGACGGCATGGTTCGTGGAATCGCTGGTGACCCAGCTCTCCATCGTGCTGATCATCCGCACCCGCCGGCATTTCTGGCAGAGCCGTCCCTCGGGGCTGCTGATGGCACTCATCGGTCTGATTGCGGCCGTCGCCGTCATGCTGCCGGTTCTGCCGGTTGCGCCCTGGTTCGGCTTCGTGCCCTTGCCGCTCACGGTCGTGCTCGGTCTCGCCGGCATCAGCCTCGCCTATCTCCTCGTGTCGGAGGCGACCAAATCCTGGTTCTACCGGGCGGAAGAACGGCGGCGGAAACGGAAGCCTTCCCGCCGCCGCGGCCAGGACCGGTACCGGCGTTGAAGCCGGGGGGACATGGCATGACGAAAGATGGCAGCATGGCGAAAGAGAGCGACGCGGATCCGGCCGAAGGTCTGGACGTCAAATTCGGCTGGCCGATGGTGCTCGGCTGGATCTTCGGCTTCGGGGCGCTGGCCGGCCTGCTCGTCTTCGTCCTGCACTTCAGCGACGTCGAACTGTTTCTCTCGCTGATCCGGGGTGCGGACCCGCTCTGGCTTGCGGCGGCGCTCGTCTTCCAGCTCCTTACCTATGGCGCGGCAGCACTGGTATGGAGGGTGGTTCTGATGCGAGCGAAGTGCGCGCTGTCCTTCGCGAGCCTGTTGAAGATCGGCTTCCTCCAGCTCTTTGCCAACCAGATCCTGCCGACGAGCGGCTTGAGCGGAACCATCATCGTGCTGCACGCGCTCAAGGCGCGGGGGGTGGATGCGACGCTCGCGCTCTCGGGCCTGTTCCTCGATGCGCTGACCTATTATGCCGTTTATCTGCTGCTTGCGCTTCTTGCCTTCGCCCTCGTCTGGCATCGGCATGTGGACGGGTTCGATGCGCTGCCCCTGATGATCGCCTTCGTGATGGTCATGGGCGCACTCCTGGTCTGGCTGGCGCTGATGAGCCGCTGGCGCGACCGCATGCTGCCGAAGGCGCTCCTGCGCTTCCGACCGGTGGCGCGGCTTGCCGCCTCCATGCAGAAGATGAACCCGCAAACGATCCGCCATGCGCCGACGCTCCTGATCGCAAGCACCTGCCAGGCTGCCGTCTTCCTGCTCGATGCGGCAACGCTCTGGGCAGTTGCCCATGCGCTCGGCGTTCCCCTCGACGCGGTCGAAGCGCTGGCGAGCTTCCTGATCGCCTCGGTCGTGGCAACGCTCGCACCGCTGCCGCTCGGGCTCGGCAGTTTCGAAAGCTCCAGCACCATGGCCCTGCACCTCTTCGGTGCCGGGGCAGAGGCCGGGCTTGCCGCAACCCTCATCCTGCGCGGGCTGACCCTCTGGCTTCCCATGCTGCCCGGCCTCGTGCTGACCAGGCTGGAAATGCGGCGCAGCGCGCACTGAGCTACATCGTCAGACGGGCGCCGGCGACATTGCGGGCGATCTTGGTCAGGATCGCCACCAGCGACAGTGAACGGTCGGACAGGAATGCCGCCTGATCCGAGGATGCGCAGGTCCTGAGCGCCTGAATGGCCTGCGGGTCGTTGATGCGGAAGGCGACCGTGTAGAGGGTGATCCCATCCCTCTTCACACTGTCGCAGAGCGCCAGCATGTTCCTTGTGGACTGGCTCTGATCCTTGCTGTTGTGTGCCGGATAATCGGGGGCCCTGGTATTGGCGCCGTCCGTCATCACCACCATGACCTTGTTGACCTTCCCATCCATCGGCGCCGCCTCGGTGAAGGGTGGGTCCGGGGTCAGGACGTTCCATCCCCAGAGAATGCCGGCTCCGACATAGGTTTCCCCGGAAGGGGTGAGGCTCCAGGCGGCGGCGGATATGCTTCTGAGGTTGTTCGTCAGGGGGATGACGGGATCGCCACAGCCTACATTGGCGAGCGCGGGATAAGGCTGATCCGACACGCCCTGAGTGGTGAGGTCATAGGGGCTTGGACGCGATCCCACGCAGCCTCTCCACGTATAGTTCGTCGTCGCCTGGCTGCAGGTGAGAGCGCCCGTTGGCGTGCAGGTCTTTACTGTTTCGGGGATTCCGTCATTGGACCCAAATTCAAAGGTGCAGGTGCTCGATGTGTGACGGCAGGAGTTGCGCGTGACGGTGAACGACGTGCCCATCGGTGTCGGTACCGCTACCCAGTTCATCCTGTTCCAGTACATATATTGCAGCCAGTCCTGCCCCTGCCAGTTGGTTCCTATGTTGACGTATTGGGCAAAGGGAACCATTGCAACCCGGATGTTCACCCCGTCGGGATCGGCCTGCCTGAACTCATACATCATGTTCTGGACCGCATATCTCAGATCCATCATGCGCGTACCGAAGTTTCCAAAGGACGACATGGAATAGGTGGTATCCAGCACGAGCGCGATCTCGAGTTTATTGCCGCTCTGCCGGCTCGCCTTGGCCGATACGCCCACGTTCAGCCCCTTCGGATAGAACATCGCCCCGAGCGTCAGCGGTGTCATGTCCGAGACGCTGACAGTCAGGTCGTCATTGGCGTCCTTCGTCAGCTGCAATGTCGTTGCCGATGGATAACCGGCCTCGGCCATGTTCGTTCTGTAGAATCGGGTAGCGATGTCCGTCAGCCCATCGATGGTGATCTCGCCGGAACTGGCGGCCGCCAGGACGGCGGCATCCGCCGCGTTCTGCATGGCCTGTCTCTGCAGGACGGCCCGGCCATAGTCCACGCTCAGACCGACCATGGCAAAAATCGGGATCGACAGGATCGCCGTCGACACGGCAAAGTTTCCGGAGCGGTTCTGAAGGAAACGGCGCAGCATGGGGGTACCTCCCGCAGCAAGGTACCATCCCAAGAATTAATATATTCTAATCTACTGAAATATTGAGTGAGGATCTTGCCGGAAAGCCTGTTTCCGGGCATCCAGCCATCGCGCCCGAACCTTGCGTATCCGATCTGGTGCGGAAGGGGACGATGCCTATATCAGGCAGACCTGTCTAAAGGGGGCTGACGCAAGGGATATTAACACCGTGCCGCGGAAGAACCGGATCGAGATCAAATCCTGGTACGAGAAGCCGGAGCCGGAGATCTGCCCGCTCTGCGGCCGCGAGATTCCGGAAAGCCAGAGCGACGCCCATCATTGGGTGCCGAAGAGCCGGGGCGGGAAAGAGACGCAGAACCTGCACCGGATCTGCCACCGCCAGATTCATGCCCTCTTCACGGAAACCGAGCTTGCGCGCGACTATTCCACGCCGGGTGCCATTCTTGCTCATCCCGATATCAGGGCCTTCGTGGACTGGGTGAAGAAGAAGCCGCCGGATTTCACCGACAGCGCCCGCAAGAGCAGGCGTATCCGCAAGGACCGGGATTCGCGCTAACGCCAGAACCGCTTGAGGTCGATGACATCGTCCAGTGCTGCCTGCGCCTGTTCGATCAGGTCGTCCTTGTCACCTTGCCGTTCTTCGGCATCGGCAAGGCCGTGACGCTCCAGCACATGATCGCGCGTGGCGAGATCGTTGAGTTCACCGAGATGATCCTGCAATTGCTCCATGGCTGCGATGAAGCGCTTGTGGCGGCGGGACGCGCGCCTGTCGTTGAAGAGCGGACCGAAGAATTCGGCGGCATAGCGCAGCTTCTTCGCATCCTTGCGCACCTCGTGGCGGTGGCGGTCGTCCGCGTCCGCCATCGCCTTGCCGTGCTTCTTCATCCTGCGGCGCAGGCGGTCGAGCGCCTCCTCCGCGAAATCCGGAGCCGGCATGGCGCGCAGTTCTTCCGTTGCAGGGTCGCGGAGATAATCGCCGCACTGCAGCCATTCGTTGAGATCCAGCATCAGGCCCATGGCGCGCTCCGAACGCAGCGCTTCGGCCGCCGCCGCATAGGCCGCTTCGCGCGCGCTCTGGAGCTGCTCCATGGAGGCGTCGTCCCAGTCCTTGCCGAGGATCACGTCCAGATTGCGGGCTTCGCCCAGTAGGGAAGCCAGCCATTTCAGCTCTTCCTTGAGCCGCGGTGGTTCCTCGCCCGTCAGCAGAGGCTTGAAGACGGTGAAGGCGGAGCGCAGGCGCCGGAGCGCCACGCGGGCCTGGTGCAGCGCCTCCGCATTCGGCCGGCCGAGCAGGATGTCCTCGTTCAGGCGGAATTGCCGGAAGCAGGCGGCGGCGATCGCCTGGAAAGCCGTCGATGTCCGCTGGCTGCGGGTTAGATCAACCAGCTGCGCCTTATGGACGTGCATCTGCGCAGCGGTGAGCGCAAAGCCTCGCTCTGCCTTGGAAAGAATGCCGAAGCGAAAGGCCGCATTGCCGGCGAGCCGGCGCGCGAGGGAGAAGAGGGCAGCGGGATCTCCGTCCTTCAATTCCAGCTCGAGTTCGCGCACGAGGGCGCGGCGCTCTCCAGAAATGATATCGCCCTGATCGAGCGCCACTTCCACCTCAGAGCCCGCCTCGACCAGGGTCCAGACGCGGCGCTCCACCTCGACGCGAAATATCGGTCCGACCGAGAGATCGCTTCCGAATTCGTTGACGAGCGGGTTTGAATGATCGAGCTGTGGCCGTTCCTCGCGAACCGGTACCTCCCATTCCGCCCTGGCAAAGGGTGAACCGCTTTCCGGCGCGGCCTTGACCGTCTGGATCAGCCCCTTGTTCGTGCGCCGAAGTCGCAGCGTGAAGCCATTGGCAAAGAGCATATGCTCCGGTGTATCGAAATAGGTGGAGACCTGATCGACGGTCTGGTCGGGTTCGCCGAGAACCGCGGAATTGAGTAGGCTTTCCACGACATCCGGGGAAAGCTCGAATTTCAGTTCGATTTCGGACGGCAATGCAAACTCCCATCATCGTGGCCGGCGGAAACGCTCGACCCGGGATATAGTTCTGCCTTCATGCGATCATGATGACACGAAGAGGAGGAGCCCGCAAATCTCTGCCGCCTCAAGCCTCGCTCATGCGAGCTGGCTTATTGAGTGTCGCTGATAATAGTTGCACGCCATAATAACCGAAGATCCGTCTTGCCGAACCTTCCGCCGCCATCGCCCATCGTGATCGCCGTCGCCAACCGCAAGGGGGGAACGGGAAAGAGCACGACCGCCGTGCATCTGGCCGCCGCGATTGCCGAGACGGGCAGGCGGGTGCTGCTGGTCGATCTGGATACGCAAGGCCATGCGGGACTTGCGCTCGGCATCCGCGCCGGCAGCCGCCAGCCCACGGCGCATTCGGTCCATGAGGGTGGCGGCGCAATGCTTGCCGCCTCGATCCGCCGGACGGCAGTACCTGGCCTGGACCTTGCGCCCGCCGACCGCAACCGCGCCTCTGCGCCTGCCCATGCCGACCCCAAGGCGCTCGCCAAGGCGCTTGCGTCTGAAAGTGTGAACCGGGGCTATGACATCGTGGTGGTGGATACGGCGCCTTCCTATGACGCCGACATGGTGACCGCGCTTGCCGCGTCACATGCCGTGCTCGTGCCCTTCCTGCCGCACCCGCTGTCGCTGAAGGGCATGCAGCAATTGAGCCGCGTGCTGCTCACCGTTCGGATGAACCTCAACCCGGACCTCACCCTGTTCGGCATGGTCGCCTGCCAGCTCAACCGCAACAGCCTCGTCCACCGCTCGGTCATGAACCAGGTCGCCGGAGAATTCGGTACGGAGCGGCTGATGGGCGCGATCCGCTCCGACATCCGTCTCGCCGAATGCGCCGGCCTCGGCTGCACCGTCTTCCAGCACGCCCCCCAAAGCCGCGGTGCAGAGGACTATCGCGCACTGGCGCAGACGGTGCTGAAGGCTTGGTGTCAGGATGGGGAAGCGATGCTGCACAGGGCGTGATGCATCACTGACCTATGGTCAGCGGAAACCGTTGATCTGGTTAAGATAATGGCGGACAGAGAGGGATTCGAACCCTCGATACGCTTTCACGTATACACGCGTTCCAGGCGTGCGCCTTCAACCACTCGGCCACCTGTCCTTGGTCCGCTTCCGGTTCGGGCTTGCCTGAACCGGCGGGACGGGCGCGATATATAACGAGGATTCTCCGGGGATCAACCGAAATCTCACGTTTTCTTGTTTTCCATGTGACAATTCTGGCGAATGCCCGTTCTTGCGCCTTTCCGATCCCCACCCTATCTTTGGCATCAGTCAGGCAATCCAGCAGAACTGCGCTCTCGACGAGGCCGGCCCGCATGCGTTTCATCCTCAGGTTCATCAGCTTCCTGGCTCTCGCCGCTGCCGTGGTGCTCGCCGTCTTCGATACGATTCTCTCGATCGCGGGCTCCGGGTTCACGCTCTCCTCGTTCGGCGAGGTCTGGGCGCGCTTCAGCCCGGCGACGCTTGCGGCAGGGCTTGATAGCGTGGCCAGGCTTCCGTTCTCGCCGTGGCCGGCCAGGGGTCTCGGCTGGGTGCTGGCGGAGCCGGCTGCCGCCGTGCTTCTGGTGCTCGCGCTCGCCGCCTGGATTGCCGGTTATCGCAAGGTGCCTGCCGCCGGCCGGTTTGCGGCCTGAGGCAAAACCGCCTGATGACATTTACTCCAACCAAGGAGCATCTCATGTTCTCTCTCGACATGTTCAGCAAGAAGACCACCATGCCCACCGCCACCAGCGCCCTTCCGGGCCGTGAACGGGCGATCCCGACGGCAGAGACCCATTTCGTCAACGGCCGCCCGCTCAAGGGTCCTTATCCGGAGGGTTTCGAGACGGTTTATCTCGGCATGGGCTGCTTCTGGGGCGCCGAACGCCTGCTCTGGAAGCAGCCGGGCGTCTGGGTCACCTCCGTCGGCTATTCCGGGGGTCTCACGCCCAATCCGACCTATGAGGAAACCACGACCGGGCTGACCGGCCATGCGGAAGTGGTAAAGGTGGTGTTCGACCCCAAGGTCACCTCGCTGGAAAAGCTGCTCAAGGTCTTCTTCGAAGAGCATGACCCGACTCAAGGCATGCGCCAGGGCAACGACATCGGCACCACCTACCGCTCGGCGATCTACACCACATCGCAGGAGCAGATGGATACGGCGCTTCGGCTGCGCGATGCCTTCGAACTCGCGCTCGTCAATGCCGGCGTCAACAGCCGGGTGACGACGGAGATCGCCGAGATCGGCGACTACTACTATGCCGAGGACTACCACCAGCAATACCTCGCCAAGAATCCGGGTGGATATTGCGGCCTCAGGGGTACGGGCGTGAGCTGCCCGATCGGCTGATCGAACCACGCGAGGCGTGCCGCAGGACAGGTTTTCAACCTCAGCCCGCTTTCGCGATCGAGGTGTCGTCCCGTATTGAAACCGGCGGCTGCGGTCCGTCAACAAGTTCGAAGAGGAAATGCCGGCGCCCCCTGCGCTGGCATTTTTGTATTTCAAAACAGGTATTTACCAAAACGTCCGGGATATCCCCGCTTTCTTTACCAACTGAAAAATTTCAGGTGAATTTTTTCTGAAGCCATGCAAGGATGCCGCCAGTCAGGCTCTTCAGAAGAAGCCGGCTCAACCGCAGACATGCCCGGCAACGGGTTTGCGGGAGGACCCAACAAGATCAATAGAAAGAATAGGGCTGCACTATGAAAAAATCCCTTCTGACCCTCCTCGCCATGGCGGCCATGTCGGCCACGGCGCTGGCAGCGGACATCAAGCCCGCCCTGGTCTATGGCACCGGCGGCAAGTTCGACAAGTCGTTCAACGAAGCAGCCTTCAACGGCGCTCAGAAGTTCCAGCAGGAAACCGGCATCGAATTCCGCGATTTCGAGCCGACCGGCGATACCCAGGGCGAGCAGGCCATCCGCAACTTCGCGAGCAAGGGCTACAATCCGGTCGTCGCCGTTTCCTTCGCCTGGACCTCGGCCATCGAGAAGGTTGCAGCCGAATTCCCGGATACCAAGTTCGTACTGGTCGACAGCGTCGTGGAAAAGCCGAACGTCCGCTCCGTCGTCTACGCAGAGCATGAGGGTTCCTACCTCGTCGGCGTTCTCGCCGGCATGGCGTCGAAGACCGGCAAGGTCGGCTTCATCGGCGGCATGGACATTCCGCTGATCCGCAAGTTCGAATGCGGTTACGAGCAGGGTGCGCGCGCCGCAAACCCGAAGATCGAAGTGTTCCAGAACATGACCGGCACCACGGGTGCGGCATGGAACGACCCGGTCCGCGGCGGTGAACTCACCAAGAACCAGATCGACCAGGGCGCGGACGTGATCTACGCGGCAGCCGGTGCCACCGGTCTCGGCGTGCTGCAGACCGCAGCCGACAACGGCAAGCTGTCGATCGGCGTCGATTCCAACCAGAACCACCTGCATCCGGGCTCGGTTCTGACCTCCATGGTGAAGCGCGTCGACCTCGCCGTCTACAACGCCTTCTCCGACGCCAAGAACGACAAGTTCACCTCCGGCCTGCAGTCGCTGGGCGTAAAGGATGACGGTGTCGCCTGGGCGTTCGACGACAACAACAAGGCGCTGATCACGCCGGAAATGCAGGCCGCCGTGGACAAGGCCAAGGCCGACATCATCTCCGGCGCCGTCAAGGTTCATGACTACATGAGCGACAATTCCTGCCCGAAGTGATTTGAAGAACCCGGCGGACGCGCGGCCTGTCACGGCCTCGCGTCCGCTTTCGTTTCAGGATCAGGGCAGGCCGGTGCATGCGGGACAAGACCGGCTGATGCCGGTGAAGAGGCGGCAGGAAGCTGCCCGCGGGGAAACCAAGGGAAAACCTGATGGCGCTGGGCGCGGCAGGGATCCTTCTTCCGGGACTGGGTGCGAGCCCACCCGACTTTCCAGCAGCATCGTCACGATGATCTCGGCGGCGCCTTCGGGCACCTGACCGAACTCCCGTGAAAGCCCGGTCCAGTGCCAAGCCATGGAGCCGCATCGTGACCGACAATCCAGCGATTGAACTGACAGGCATCGACAAGAAGTTCGGCCCGGTTCATGCGAACAAGAACATCAATCTCACCGTGGCCAAGGGCTCCATCCACGGGATCATCGGCGAAAACGGCGCGGGCAAGTCCACGCTGATGTCGATCCTCTATGGTTTCTACCAGGCCGATAGCGGCGAAATCCGCATCAACGGCAAGCCGGTGGCGATCAAGGACAGCCAGACGGCGATCAGTTCCGGCATCGGCATGGTGCACCAGCACTTCATGCTGGTCGAAAACTTCACCGTAATCGAAAACATCATGCTGGGCGCCGAAGGCGGCGCGCTGCTCGCCAAGGGCGTGGCCTCGGCGCGCGCCGAGCTGAAGCGGCTCGAACAGGATTACGGCCTGGAGGTCGATCCGGATGCCGTCATCGAGGAACTGCCGGTCGGCCTGCAGCAGCGCGTGGAAATCCTGAAGGCCATGTATCGCGGGGCCGAGATCCTGATCCTCGACGAGCCCACGGGCGTACTGACTCCGGCGGAAGCTGACCACCTGTTCAAGATCCTTCGCGTGCTGCGCGACCAGGGCAAGACGGTCATCCTCATCACCCACAAGCTGCGCGAGATCATGGCGATCACCGACACGGTCTCCGTCATGCGCCGCGGCGAGATGGTGGCGACGCGCAAGACCGCGGAAACCTCGGTGGAGGAGCTGGCGGAACTGATGGTCGGCCGTCGCGTGCTGCTGCGTGTCGAAAAGGGCGAGGCCCATCCGGGTGCCGTCATCCTTTCCGTCAAGAACCTGACGGTGAAGGACAATCGCGGCGTGATCATGGTCGACAACGTCTCCTTCGACGTCCGCGCGGGCGAGATCGTGGGCATTGCGGGTGTCGCCGGAAACGGCCAGTCGGAGCTCTTGGAAGCGATCGCCGGCATCCGCCAGCCGGTTTCGGGCGAGATCCTCATCGACGGCCAGCCGATCGGCAAGGCAAGCCCGGCGCGTCTGCGCGAGCTTGGCCTCGCCCATATTCCGGAAGACCGGCATCACATGGGCCTGGTCCTCAAGTTCGAGGAATACGAGAATTCCGTGCTCGGCTATCACCGCGACCCCAAATATGGCCGCGGCATGATGCTGGACCTGGAGGCGATCCGGAGGGATGCCCAGGAGAAGATCGAGAAATACGACATCCGCCCGCCGAATCCGCGGCTCAAGACCGCCAATTTCTCCGGCGGCAACCAGCAGAAGATCGTGGTCGCCCGCGAGATCGAGCGCGACCCGCGCATCCTGCTGATCGGCCAGCCGACGCGCGGCGTCGATATCGGCGCCATCGAATTCATTCACAAGCGGATCATCGACATGCGGGACCAGGGCAAGGCGCTGCTCCTCGTTTCCGTCGAGCTCGACGAGATCCGCGCCCTTTCAGACCGCATTCTCGTGATGTTCGCCGGCCATGTCGTCGGCGAGAAGACCGCTGATGCCGGTGAACAGACCCTCGGCCTGATGATGGCCGGCATTGCTGCATGAGGCCTTGATGAGCACGGCATCCGTACCGCTACCCAACTGGATCAATTACGGGCTCATTCCCCTGTTGAACCTCACGCTCGCCTTCGTCATCTCCGGCCTCGTCGTCTGGCTGATCGGCGAGAACCCGTTCGAGGCACTGAAGCTCCTGCTGATCGGCGCGCTCGGGCGCGGTGAAGGCATTGGCTTCACCCTGTTCTTCGCGACCAACTTCATCTTTACGGGCCTCTCCGTCGCAGTCGCCATCCATGCCGGCCTCTTCAACATCGGCTCGGAAGGGCAGGCCTATCTGGGCGGGCTCGGGGCGGCACTCGTCGCGCTCGCGCTCGACAATTACCTGCCCTGGTATCTGACCATGCCCGTGGCCGTCATCGGCGCCGCCGCCTTCGGCGCGCTCTGGGCGCTCATCCCGGCCTGGCTGCAGGCCTATCGCGGCAGCCACATCGTCATCACCACCATCATGTTCAACTTCATCGGCGCGGCCCTCATGGTCTACCTCCTTGTCAACGTGCTGATCGTGCCGGGCAAGATGGCGCCGGAAACACGCACCTTCCTCGAGGGCGGGCAGCTTCCCAAGCTCGACTGGCTGCTTGCGATCTTCGGCATGAAGCTGGGCGCTGCCCCCTTCAACTTCTCCTTCATCATCGCCCTCGTCATGTGCGTGGCGGTCTGGTTCCTGATCTGGCGCACCAAGCTCGGCTACGAGATGCGGACCCTCGGCATCAGCCCGAGTGCGGCTGCCTATGCCGGCATTCCCTATGCGCGCACGGTCATCATCACCATGCTGATCTCCGGCGGCCTCGCGGGCATGATGGCGCTCAACCCGGTCATGGGCGCATCCGCCCGCCTGCAGGTGGAGTTCGTGGGCGGCGCAGGCTTCGTCGGCATCGCGGTCTCGCTCATGGGCCGCAACCACCCGCTCGGCATCGTGCTCGCGGCACTGCTCTTCGGCATTCTCTACCAGGGCGGCGGCGAGCTGTCCTTCGACATGCCGAACATCACCCGTGACATGATCGTCGTCATCCAGGGTCTCGTGATCCTGTTTGCCGGCGCGCTCGAATACATGTTCCGGCCGGCGATCGTCAGGCTCTACCAGTCGTTCGCCAAGGCCTGAGGAGGAAAGACCATGGACTCCATCGACATCCTGATTTCCATCCTCGGCTCGACCATCCGCCTGTCGATCCCGCTGATCTTCACCGCCCTGGCCGGGCTCTTTTCCGAACGCTCGGGCATTTTCGACATCGGGCTCGAAGGCAAGATGCTGGCCGCGGCCTTCGCCTCCGCCTGCATCGCCTATCTCACCAACAATGCCTGGGCGGGGCTGGGCGCGGGCATCCTCATCTCCGTCGCGCTGTCCCTGGTGCACGGCTTTGCCTCGATCACCAATCGCGGCAACCAGATCGTCTCCGGCGTCGCGATCAACTTCATCGTGGCAGGTCTCACCATCGTGCTCGGCCAGGCCTGGTTCGGGCAGGGCGGGCGCACGCCGCAGCTCATGGCGGCGGGCCGCTTCGGCGAGATCAAGTTCCCTTACGCCGAGGAACTGCGCGGCTCCGGCTATCTCGGCAAGTTCTATGCGGACGTGATTTCGGGCCACAACATCCTGACCTATCTGGCCTTTGCGGCGGTGCCGATCTCCTGGTGGATTCTCTACCGCACCCGCTTCGGCCTCAGGCTCCGCGCCGTCGGGGAAAATCCGGGTGCCGTGGATACGGCGGGCATTTCGGTGACGTGGCTGCGCTACCGCGCCGTCATCTGCGCAGGCATTCTCTGCGGCTTCTCCGGCACATACCTCGCCATTGCCCAGTCGGCAGCCTTCATCAAGGACATGTCCGCCGGCAAGGGCTATATCGCACTTGCGGCGCTGATCTTCGCCAAGTGGAAGCCGGTGCCGGTCATGTTCGCCTGCCTGCTGTTCGGCTTCCTCGATGCCTTCGCGAACTTCATGCAGGGCAAGCAGGTGCCGGGCATCGGCGAGGTGCCGGTGCAAATCTTCCAGGCGCTGCCCTACATTCTCACCTGCATCCTGCTCGCGGGCTTCATCGGCGTCGCGCATCCGCCGAAGGCCGGCGGCGTGCCCTATACGAAGGAACGGTAAACCATGTCCCACGATCTCTTCGAAGCCGCGAAGGCTGCCATGGCCTTTGCGCATGCACCTTATTCCAAGTTTCCGGTCGGGGCAGCCATCCGGGCCGATGACGGCAAGATCTATTCCGGCGCAAACATCGAGAACCTGTCCTTCCCCCAGGGCTGGTGCGCGGAACCCACGGCCATCGGCTGCATGATCATGGGCGGCGGCAAGCGCATCGTGGAAATGGCTGTCATCGCCGAGAAGCTTCCGCTCTGCCCGCCCTGCGGCGGCTGCCGGCAGAAGATTTCCGAATTCGCCGACAAGAAGACGCCGATCTATCTCTGCGACGAGGCGGGCGTGAAGAAGACGGTGACGCTGGAGGACATGCTGCCTGGAAGCTTCGAGACGGATCTTCTGGGATGAAGGCGATCCTCGACATTCTCAAGGCCAGGCTGAACGGACTGACGCCCCGCCATGCATTGATCCTCGGCTCCGGCCTCGGCTCGCTGGTGGACGGCGTGGAGGATGCGGTGCGCATCCCCTATGGCGACCTGCCGGGTTTCCCTCAGAGCGCCGTTTCCGGCCATGCGGGGGAAGTCGTGGCAGGCCGTCTCGGCGGCAAGCCGGTGCTGATCCTGTCGGGCCGCATCCACTACTATGAGAAGGGCAATGCGGCGGCCATGCGCCTGCCGCTCGAAGTTCTGAAGGCGCTCGGCATCGAGGTTCTCATCCTCACCAATGCCGCAGGCTCGGTGCGGGAGGACATGCCGCCGGGCTCGGTCATGCTGATCACCGACCATATCAACTTCTCCGGCGAAAACCCGCTGATCGGAGAAGAGACGGACGGCCGCTTCACCGGCATGACCTCGGCTTACGACCCGGATCTCGCCAGAGCCCTGCAAAGCGCCGCCGACAAGACCGGGACACCGCTCCACCAGGGCGTCTACATGTGGTTTTCCGGGCCGAGCTTCGAGACGCCGGCGGAAATCCGCATGGCGCGCATTCTCGGCGCCGATGCAGTCGGCATGTCGACCGTGCCGGAGGTCATCCTCGCGCGATTTCTGGGCTTGAGGGTTGCCGCGGCCTCCGTCGTCACCAATTACGGGGCAGGCATGACGGGTGGCGAGATCACGCATGCCGAAACCAAGGAAATGGCGCCCATCGGCGGACGCCGGCTTGCCGCCATCCTGACTGCGATGCTGGCCGATGAAGGATAGAACCATGGATGACAGAACGGCAGCCACCCGCGCGCTCTCGGTGCTCGATCTTACCAATCTCAAGGAGGATTGCGACGAGGCGCAGATCCGGGCGCTCTGCGCGAAGGCGCGCACGCCGCACGGGCCGGTCGCCGCCATCTGCATCTGGCCGCGCTTCATCAAGCAGGCGAGGGCGCTGTTGGGCGAGGGCAGTGCGATCAAGATCGCGACGGTCGTCAACTTCCCGTCCGGCAATGGCTCCATCGAGGAAACGATTGCCGAGACGCGCCAGTCGATCTCCGACGGTGCTGACGAGATCGACCTCGTCATTCCCTATCAGGCGCTGCTGAAGGGCGATGAGCAGGCGGTTTCCCGGATGGTTTCCGTCGTCAAGGATGCGATCCCTGCGCCGGGGCGGCTGAAGGTCATTCTCGAGACCGGGGAGATCAAGGATCCCGCCCTCATCCGCAAGGCGAGCGATCTTGCGATTGCAGCCGGTGCGGATTTCATCAAGACTTCCACCGGCAAGACCGCAAATCATGCCACGGAAGAAGCCGCCGGCATCATGCTCGATGCGATCAGGGCGAGCGGCAGGCCGGTCGGTCTGAAGCCATCGGGCGGCATCGGGTCCGTCCCTGCTGCGGCGCGCTATCTGGCGCTCGCCGACGGGAAGATGGGCGAGGGATGGGCAAGGGCGGACACGTTCCGCTTCGGTGCCTCCGGCCTGCTCGACGATATCCTGCGCGTGCTCGACGGCGGCTCCTCTGCCGCCGGCGGAAAGGGCTACTGATTCCGATGCTCCCGCAGGACGTCATCCTCCGCAAACGCAACGGCGACAGCCTCTCGCCGGAGGAGATTGCCTTCTTCATAGGAAAACTTGCGAGAGACGAGCTTTCGGAAGGCCAGATCGGCGCCTTCGCCATGGCGGTCTGGTTTAGCGGCATGAGCCGGGCGGAAACCGTGGCGCTGACACTTGCCATGCGAGACAGCGGCGACGTGCTGTCCTGGCCGGACGTGGGGCGGCCCGTGGCGGACAAGCACTCGACCGGCGGCGTCGGCGACAATGTCTCGCTGATGCTGGCGCCGATCGCGGCGGCCTGCGGGCTTGCGGTGCCGATGATCTCCGGCCGCGGGCTTGGCCATACCGGCGGCACGCTCGACAAGCTCGAATCTATTCCCGGCTACCGGATCATGCCAGACGAGGCGCTGTTCCGGAAAACCGTTGCCGAGACCGGCTGCGCCATCATCGGCCAGACCGCGGCGCTCGCGCCGGCCGACAAGCGGCTCTACGCCGTCAGGGATGTCACGGCAACGGTGGATTCCGTGCCGCTGATTACGGCCTCCATCCTTTCAAAGAAGCTGGCGGCGGGGCTCGGCTCGCTGGTGCTCGACGTCAAGGTCGGAAACGGGTCCTTCATGCAGAGCCGTGAAGAAGCCGAAACCCTGGCGCGCTCGCTGGTCGAGGTGGCGAACGGGGCGGGGGTGAAAACCTCCGCGCTCCTCACCGACATGAGTGAGCCGCTCGCCGATGCGGCGGGCAACGGGGTCGAGATCCGCAATTGCCTGGCTTTCCTGAGAGGCGAGAAGAAGGGCACGCGGCTCGAGCGGGTGGTGCTTGCCTTTGCAGCCGACATGCTGATCGCTTCCGGTCTCGTCTGCTCGCTCGAAGAGGGATCGCAAAAGGCGGAGGCCGTCCTCGCCGGCGGGCAGGCGGCGGAGCACTTCGCCCGCATGGTGCACTTCCTCGGCGGCCCTTCGGATTTCCTCGAAAGGCCGGATGCACATCTCGCAAAGGCGCCTTTCGTCATTCCGGTAAAGGCGCAGCAGTCCGGCTATCTCTCCGGCGTCGAAACCCGCGCACTCGGCATGGCCGTGATCGAACTCGGGGGTGGACGCGTGCGGCCGGAGGACGTCATCGATCACCGTACCGGCTTCTCTGATATCAAGCCGCTCGGAAGCTTCGTGGAAAAGGGCGAACCGATTGCCATGCTGCATGCGGCGGCGGAGGGGCTGGGCCAGCAGGTGGCGGACAAGGTTTCCGGCCTCTACCGAATCTCCCAGGAGAAGCCGGAAGAACAGCCGGTCATCCTCGGCAGGATCTGAAGCCTACTGTTTCAGCACCATGCGTCCGTTCTCGACGGAATAGGACTTGAGCTTGCGCAGGAAGCTCATGCCGATCAGCGTGCCGTCGAGCTTCTCGTCCTTCAGCACGAAGGCTTCGACACTTTCGGCCCGCACGCCCCCGATCTCGACGCGGTCGAGGGTTATCTCGGCGGCCTGGGTCGGGCCGTTTGCGGTGTTGACGGCATATTTGTAGTTCAGCGAATTGCCGGTGAAACCGAGCTTGCGGGCGGTCGTCTCGCTCATGGCGACGAAAGTCGCGCCGGTATCCACCATGCCATGCACGGAACGGCCGTTCAGCAGGAAGTCGCCGCTGAAGTGGCCGGCCTGGTTCGCTTCGAGGGTGTAGCTGCCGTTGGCGACCGGGGGCTTTGCATCGGCCTTCGCCGCCTGCACCATCGAACCACCGTCTCCGCCCTCGGGCATGACGATGAGCTTCGGGATCTGCGACATCGCGACGGCGGCGATGGTGATGAGGAACAGGTTGCGCCCCAGCATTGTGGTGGTCCTTCTCGGTTACCTGACTGAAGCTATAGCCCGGTCCGTTCGCCATTCTGCTAACAGGTACGGTAAAGGGCCCGGAAACATTAAGGTTCCGGGCCCTTTTGATTTGCCTTGGTTAAATCTCGGTGTGCGGTGTTATTTCGTGCCGTACATGCGGTCGCCGGCATCCCCGAGGCCGGGCACGATATAGCCCTTCTCGTTGAGGTGGCGGTCGATCGAGGCGGTGAAGATCGGCACGTCGGGATGCGCTTCCCGGAAATTGCGGATGCCCTCGGGTGCTGCAAGCAGGCAGAGGAAGCGCAGGTTCTTCGCGCCGCGCTCCTTCAGCTTCTCGATGGCCGCGATCGAGGAATTGCCCGTTGCCAGCATGGGATCGACCACGATGACGAGGCGTTCGGACAGGCTTTCCGGCGCCTTGAAGTAGTATTCCACCGCCTGCAGGGTCTCGTGGTCGCGGTAGACGCCCACATGCGAGACACGGGCCGAAGGCACCAGTTCCAGCATGCCTTCGAGGAGGCCGTTGCCAGCCCGCAGGATCGAGGCGAAGACAAGCTTCTTGCCTTCGAGGACAGGCATATCAACGGTTTCGAGCGGCGTCTCGATGGTTTCCATCGTCAGTTCGAGATCGCGGGTGACCTCGTAGCAGAGCAGCGTCGAGATCTCGCGGAGCAGCCGCCGGAAGCTCGCGGTCGAGGTTTCCTTGCGGCGCATGATGGTGAGTTTGTGCTGAACCAGCGGGTGGTTGATGACTGTGACGCCGTCCATGGGGAGCCTGCCTTCCAAAACTTGTCTTCTTGGCTTTTTCTTTCACGGAAAGCGCCGTTTCCGCAAGAGAAGAGGCGCAAATTGAGCACTCATCCCCAGTGGCCGGTGTCCGTTACGCATCAAGTTTCGAAAGAAGGCGCTGCCGCGTCGGCTCGTCCACGAAGGCGGCCTCGATGGCGGTGCGGGTCATGCCGTCGATCTCGGCCGTGCTGAAGCCGAATTCGGTTGCAGCGAGCTCGTATTCCCGCTCGAGCGAGGTGTGGAAGAAGGGCGGGTCGTCGGAACTGATGGTGACGCGGACGCCTGCTTCCTTCAGCCGGCGGAGCGGATGCGCGCGGAAGTCCGGATAGACTGACAGCGCCACGTTGGAGCCGGGGCAGACTTCCAGAACGGTGCCGAGATCGGCAAGCCGCTTGACGAGCTCCGGATCTTCGATCGCACGCACCCCATGACCGATGCGCGACGGGCGCACGAGATCCAGCGCATCGCGCACGCTGAAGGCCCCGCAGACCTCGCCGGCATGGATGGTCAGGCCAAGTCCCGCCTCGCGAGCGATGTCGAAGGCACGCGCATAATCGGCGACCTTTCCCATGCGCTCCTCGCCCGCCATGTTGAAGCCGGTAATGAGCGGGTTGCTGGAGCGGGCTGCGTATTCCGCAGCCTTGACGACGCTTTCCGGGCCGAAATGCCGCTCGCCGACGATGACGAGCCGGCATTCGATGCCGGTCGCCGCATTCGCCCGGGCAATCCCTTCGGTGATGCCGGCAATGTAGGCATCCGCTCCAAGGCCGATACGGTCGCCGTGATCGGGCGAGACGAACAGCTCGCTATAGATCGTGCCGATGCCGCCAAGTTGCTGCAGATAGGTTTCGGTCAGGAGTGCGTAATCCTCCTCCGTCTTGAAGACGGCGGCGACGCGATCATAGCAGGCGATGAATTCGGCGAAATCCTTCCAGACATAGGCGCCACCCTTCAGGAAGTCCTCGGTGGAGATGCCGTATTTCGCGGCCTGGGTGACGACGAGATCCGGCGGGGCCGCGCCTTCGAGGTGGCAGTGCAGTTCGGCCTTCTTCAGCTGTGTAGTCACAGGAAACTCCTTCCATGCGGGCCTGCAGGCAGGCCGAGATGCTGGGCCAGCGTTTCGGCGATGTCGGCAAAGGTCGGCCGGATGCCGATGAGGCGGGCGCGGAGCCCCGGCCCGAAGGCCATGATCGGCACGCGCTCGCGAGTATGGTCGCTGCCCCGCCAGGTGGGATCGCAGCCGTGATCGGCGGTGATGAGCGCGACGTCGCCCGGCCGCATGCGCCGATGCACCTCCGGCAGCCGCCGGTCGAAGGCCTCGAGCGCGGCGGCATAGCCCGGCACGTCGCGGCGGTGGCCGTAGAGCATGTCGAAATCGACGAAATTCGAGAAGACGAGATCGCCCGGTTGCGCTTCCTCGATCGCCTTGAGGGATGCTTCCATGATTGCCTGGTTGCCGCTCGCCTTGATGACGCGGGATATGCCCTTGTGGGCGAAGATGTCGCCGATCTTGCCGACCGCATGTACCTGATGACCGGCATCCACCACCCGGTCGAGCAGCGTCGGTTCGGGCGGCGGGACGGAATAGTCGCGCCGGTTGCCGGTGCGCTCGAAACTGGCCGGGGTTTCGCCGATGAAGGGACGGGCGATGACGCGGCCGATGTTGAGCGGGTCGATGATGCCGCGCACCGTCTCGCAGAATGCCAGCAGGCGATCCAGCCCGAAATGCCTTTCGTGCGCCGCAATCTGGAACACGCTGTCGGAGGAGGTATAGCAGATCGGCTTGCCGGTCCGGATATGCTCCTCGCCGAGCCTCGCGATGATCTCGGTGCCGGAGGCGTGGCAGTTGCCGAGGATGCCGGGCACCTTGCCTTTTTCGCAGATCTCCGCCACGAGTTCTGGATTGAAAGCTTCGCCCTCGTCGGGGAAATAGCCCCAGTCGAAGTCGACAGGCGTACCGGCGATTTCCCAATGGCCCGAAGGCGTATCCTTGCCGCGGGAGGTTTCGGTCGCGGCGCCGTGGAGGCCGAAGACCCGTTCGGGACGGGTCATCCCCTCGGGATACCTGCCGGTCGCAAGCCGGGCCGCTTCGAGCAGGCCGAGCGCGGACATGTTCGGAAGCTTCAACGGACCCTGGCGCAGGCCCTGACGGTCGCCGGCACCCGAGGCGCAGAACTCCGCGATATGGCCGAGCGTATCGGCGCCGAGATCGCCATAGGCGGCAGCATCGGGCGCACCGCCGATCCCGAAGGAATCCATCACGAAGAGAAATGCGCGCGCCATGTCTGCACCTGCCTGACTTCAAGCCGCGATCAAGAGGCGGCCGGTTCAGGCAGATCTAGCGCCAAGGCCTTCTCAATGCAAACCAGCGCGGTGAAGTCAGCAATCGCTGCAGCCGATCTTGTCACCGAGGCGCTGGCGGAAATAAAAGTCGCGGGAGATCTGGATCGTGCTGGTCGTGGCTGACATGGTGTTGGCAAGGAACATGCCGAGCTTGTGATCCACCTGCAGTTCCGCATGGACGAGGAAGGAGCTTGGGTTCTTCAGATCGGCTGGAAGCGTCACGACGGCGCCGACGCCATAGGGCTTGGTGCCATCCTGCTGCCAGGACCAGGCAATCGTGGGTACACCCGCCGCGCTGATCGAGATGCCCGATATCTTCAGCTTCAGGTTATTCGGGGTATAGGGCACGAAGATGCTCGATGCCACGCTCTTCATCGCGTCCAGCTTGGCCTTGTTCACGTCGCCCTGAGTCTGGGTCACGAGATCGGCAATGGTGCCGGCCGCCCGGCTGGCACGCTTTGCCACGCTCATCCCGACGGTGATTTCGAAGGCGCCGATGTAGAGCATCAGCAGGATGGGCGCGAGGATCGCGAATTCCACCGCACCGGCGCCCGAACGCGCGTCGCGGAAGGCACGCCCCAGCTGCTTCACGCGATCGAGCACGCGGCTTGCAGGGCTCATCGTCATGTCGTCGTGCGTTTTGCGGCCGGATTCCGTCATGGATAAAACTCGTTCTGGAAGGCTGCCGTCGTGACGATCAGGAAATCCCGCGGCAAGCCGCCGCCCGAAGGACGGATCGTCGTCAGATAAGGACGGACGATGTCGGTCATGATCTGCCAGCGGTAGTAGACCCGGAGCATGTTGATCTTGCCCGGACCACCGGGCGTGTACTTGAACTTGGTCGGGTCGATATCCGCATAGGGATCGGTCGATACCCTCGGGATGGTCGTCGGGATGTCGGAAAAATTGGCGAAGGTCTGAAGATCGACGTAGAGCTTCTGCGGCGACGCGATTTCCGTCGCGGAGCACTGGATCAGGATCGAGATTTCCGAGCAGAAGGCCTCGCGGAACTGGGCCTGCGTCATGTCGGTGGTGCGGCCGAGCGCATAGGTGATGCGGCCCGTGCGGATCTTGCGCGCGAAGGTGTCCGTGGCATTGGCAACCACCTGCTCGCCGGTGAAGGCGAGGAAGGTCTCCAGGATAGCGACTACGATCAGGAAATAGGGCAGGGAGAGAAAAGCGAATTCGATGGCGGCTGCCCCGTCGCGGCTGCGGAAGAAGCGGGTCCATGCCGCCTTCCAGCCCGTATCGGATGTGTCGTCATGACCCGATGTGTTATCCGCGCTCAGCATTTTGTATCCGCCCTGTCCTCCAGCGCCACCCTAGGGCCATACCTGTTCAAAAACCGTTGCCGCCGTCGAATCCATTCTAGTCAAACTGAAAGGGAACTCTCACTCCGGCCTCAGCCACCCGAGGCACTGGATGCCGACGTCGACGTGCCGCCGGAACCGGAGCTTCCCGTCTTCATGGGTTCGCAGGAATTGGCGCAGAACATCAGGTCGCGGTCCGTCTGCCGGTAGACGCGAACCGTATCGGCCTCGTCGAGCGTCACGAGAAGCTTCTCGTCGACGATCGCGTTGCCCTGAGAGTCCAGCAGCACGAGATTGGTCGTTCCGAAGGAACGTCCGGTCAGCACGATCGTCCTGGTATCGGCGACCGTCGCATCCGCAATCTGGTCATTGCCGATGATGACCTTGGAGACGGGCCGGTCGAGCTTCAGGATGCGAGCATGGTCCAGCGAGACCTTGAGATAGGAGGCGGCTTCC
This sequence comes from uncultured Rhizobium sp., assembly GCA_945952245.1. Classification (GTDB taxonomy): domain Bacteria; phylum Pseudomonadota; class Alphaproteobacteria; order Rhizobiales; family Rhizobiaceae; genus Gellertiella. The sequence continues at coordinate 21,372 of CAMFHT010000010.1, forward strand.
TCCGCCCGGGCCTCGGCTGCCACCCCGATCAGCGCCAGACATAGACCCGCTCTTACCAGGACGCTCTTGCTAGACGACATGAAAGACCACTTTCGTTCGGAATGGCGCACGGACGGGCACATTGTTTCATCCGATATCTTCCACGAAACTGGTAAACCCTTGCTTAATTTCGCAAGGTTTCACGTTCATCTGTACGGCTGAATCGCGGTTTTCGCGCCGGTTCGCGACACTGAATGAATTGCCCGCTTCGTTTTCCGCTCCCGGATTTGGGGAAAATTCAGCTTTCCACCCTAGTCTGCCGCTCCGATGAAAGAGGAGTCTCGACCGTGGTGACTGCTGTCCTGCTCGCCATTTTCCCGTTCTGCCTGGCCATGGCGGCGATCAACGACCTGTTCTCGATGACGATCCCGAACCGGATTTCGCTGATCCTCATCGCCGGATTCGCGGTGGCCGCACCGGTGGCGGGCGTGCCGCTTCAGGAGATCGGCCTGCATCTCGCCGCAGCGGGTGCGGTGTTTGCGGTCTGCCTTGCGCTCTTTGCGGCCGGCGTCATGGGCGGCGGCGATGCGAAGCTGCTGACGGCATGCGCGCTCTGGTTCGGCCTCAACATGTCCCTCATGGAATTTGCCGTTTATGTCTCCTTCATCGGCGGTATGCTGACGCTCATCATCGTGATCCTGCGGTCCCAGGCGGAATCCATCCTTGCCATGGGCCTGCGCCTGCCGGGATCGCTGCTCGTTTCGAAGAAGATCCCCTATGGTATTGCCATCGCGATCGGGGGTTTCATGGCCTTTCCGTCTTCGCCGCTCGTCCAGCTGGTGCTGCCCGCGTTCAAGGCTTAGAGCAGTTTCCGGTCTGATTGGATCATTCTGTTGGCTCAAACCGGATGTTCCACGAGGAGGGCGGCGCAGGAGGTAGCTCCTGCTACCTACAAGCCGTCTGACGCTGTGGAGGGTCGGTCTCAGCCAACCCTCCGGGCGGCCTGACTTTTCGCTGATACCATCGGCCTTCGCCTCGACCGTATCTTCTTATATGGCCTTCGGCGAAGTCCTCGATCTCAGCGAAAATTCAGGCCGCAGAAGGATTCAATCAGACCGGAAACTGCTCTAAGTAAAACTTGATTAACCAGCTTTGTAAGGATGTCGTTAACCATAATTAAATTCTTTGATGTTTTTCTGCGGGCAAGTCGTCCGATTTGCCCAAGGAATAATCATGAAGCCCGCTCGCGTCATCATACTGGGAGTTGCCGTGGCCACCGCAGGGCTTGCCGGCTTCCTGGCCATGCAGATGGCGGGACGCCCTGCACATGTCGAACCCACCGTCGTGACCGAGAAGGAGCCGACGGTCAACGTGCTGGTGGCAGCCGACAACCTGCCGATCGGGACCCGGATACAGCCCCAGTCGCTATCCTGGGCCGCCTGGCCTGAAGGAAGCGTCGCGCCGGGCGCCATTACCCAGTCGCAGCGCCCGCAGGCGATCGACGAGCTGAAAGGCGCCGTCATCCGCCTGCCGGTCTTTGCCGGCGAACCGGTCCGCATCGAGAAGATCGTCGATGGCAACGGCCCGACGCTTTCCTCCATCCTTCCCTCGGGCAAGCGGGCCGTTTCCACCGAAATCAGCGTCGCCACCGGTGCCGGCGGCTTCATCCTGCCAAACGACCGCGTCGACGTGATCATGGTCCGCAAGGCGGATGACGGAAACTTCCAGACCGAGACCGTGCTCAGCAACATCCGCGTCCTCGCGATCGACCAGCAGATCGAAGAGAAGAACGACGAGACGAAATCGGTCATCGGTGCGACTGCCACGCTCGAACTGACTCCCGACCAGGCGAAGGTGCTCGCCGTCGCCCAGCAGATGGCGCAGCGCCTGTCGCTCGCGCTCCGCTCGGTGGCGGATTCGCAGGACGCAGACAACAAGGCGCCCGAATTCATGCTGACGGGCTCCGGCTCCGCGGCCGTGCAGGTCATCAAGGCCGGCAACATCATCAAGACCAGCAGCCAGCCTGCAGCAGAATGAGAAGAGAGAACCGGATGAAGTCCCTCGCACATCATATCCGTTCCACGATCGCAGGCGGTCTCTCGCTCTGCCTCGCCGTCTCGGGCCTGCCTGGCGCCGTTTTCCCCTCGCTCGGGCTGCTGCCGGTTGCGGAGGCCGCCGGCACGTCGATCGTGCGCATTTCGCAGTCAGGCCCAGGCGCGCACAAGCGGCTGAAGCTCGGGCTCAACAAGGCGATCGTCGTCGATCTGCCCGAGGATGCCCATGACATCCTGGTTTCCGATCCGGAAATGGCCGATGCGGTGACGCGCACCTCGCGCCGCATCTATCTCTTCGGCAAGACGGTCGGCCAGACCAATATCTTCGTCTTCGGCGCCCATGGCGAGGAGATCGTCAGCCTCGACCTCGAGATCGAGCGCGACATCGCGGGACTGCAGGACAATCTGCGCCGCTTCATTCCGGATTCGGACATCAAGGTCGAGATCATCTCCGACAACGTCGTGCTGACCGGCACGGTGCGCACGCCACAGGATGCCGCCCAGGCCGAACGTCTGACCAGCGCATTCCTCAAGGGCGGCGAGGCGACCACACGCAACCAGACCGCGACCGGCGGCACGCAGAATGGTGGCGTCGCCATCTTCGCCGAAGACCGCCAGCAGTCGCAGATCGTCAACCTGCTCACCATCGAGGGCGAGGACCAGGTGACGCTGAAGGTGACCGTGGCGGAGGTTTCGCGCTCTGTCCTCAAGCAGCTCGGCTTCAGCGGCTCGGTCACGGGTGCCGATGGCGACGGCATCTCCTTCCGCAATCCGTCCAATCTCGGGGCCGCAGTCGGCCTCGTCAGTGGCGGCAGCCTGACCGGGACGGTCGGCGGCCTCGACATTGCTTCCTACGTCAATGCCATGGAACAGGCGGGCGTCATGCGCACGCTGGCGGAACCCAGCCTGACGGCCATTTCCGGCGAGCAGGCGAAGTTCAAGGTCGGCGGCGAATTCCGTCTGGCGACCAAGCAGGAAGTCGATGCCGGCACCGGCAATGGCCCGACCATCACCCGCGAGCAGGAAACGACGGAATACGGCGTCGAGCTGAATTTTCGTCCGGTCGTCCTTTCCGCCGGACGCATCAGCCTGAAGATCGAGACCAATGTATCCGAACCGACCTTCGAAGGTTCGGTCACGAGCGGCAACGGTTTCCGCAACATTCCGGGCCTCACCTATCTCGGCATCCGCAAGCGCGAGGCCTCGACCAGCGTCGAACTGCCCTCCGGCGGCTCGATTGTCATCGCCGGCCTCGTCCGCGACGACGTGCGCCAGGCCATGTCCGGCTTCCCGGGTCTCTCGCGCATGCCGATCGTCGGCACGCTGTTCCGGAGCAAGGACTTCGTCCGCAACGAGAGCGAAATGGTCATCATCGCGACACCCTATCTGGTGCGTCCCGTTGCCCGCAACGAACTCGCCCGCCCGGACGACAATTTCAACCCCGCCAATGATGCGGCCACCTTCTTCATGGACCGGGTGAACCGGGTCTATGGCCGCCGTCAGGGCACCGCCGTCGCCGGCCAGTACAACGGCGCCATCGGCTACATCTACAAGTGAGGACGGTTGCGATGAGCAAGACCTTGAAATCCGCAGGCGACCGTTCCGGGGGAAAGAGCATGCCGTACCGTTTGATGATCCGCATCTCCGTCCTCGGCGTCATGGCGCTTGCGCTGCAGGCCTGCGGCACGCCGCACGACGACCTTAAGACCGGCGCGATCCCCGATGATTACCGCACCCGCCATCCGATCCAGCTCGCAGAAGTCGAGCAGTCGATCGACATTCCCGTCGCCTCCGGCGATCGGGCGCTCAGCATCGGGACGCAGGACGTGATCTCCGGCTTCGTCAACGATTACAAGTCGAGCTCCTCCGGCGTGCTCAGGATCGCCTATCCGAGCGGCGCGGTGAACTCCGCCGCAGCCCAGGGCCTGCGCCGCCAGTTCCGCCAGCTCATCCTGCAGACCGGCGTACCGTCGAGCCGCATTTCCGAGACGACCTACCAGGCGTCTGCCGACCAGGGGCTCGCGCCTGTCCACTTCAGCTACCGCGCCGTCAAGGCGACCACCAATGCCTGCGGCCAGTGGCCGGAGGACATCCTGCATACGACCGAAAACACCAACTGGGACAATTTCGGCTGCGCCACGCAGAACAATCTCGCGGCCCAGATCGCCAATCCGACAGACCTCGTCTCGCCACGGGCCATGACGCCGATCGACGCCAAGCGTCGCACGACGGTGATCGGCCTCTACCGCGACGGCAAGTCGACCGCCAGCAACTGACCCTCATGTGCAGGACGCAGACAGGAAGAACCCCATGAGCGCGATAGATTACGAGATCCGGACGGGCGGCACGGGCGACGACATGGCGCCCGAGCCCGTCTCGCCGGCCGAGCTCGAACAGCTCCGCCCGCTGCCGCGCATCTCGGTGCATTGCTTCTTCGAGAACGAGCAGACGCAGACCGTGCTCGAACGGCTTGCGCAGGACCGCCGCATGGCACGCGTCAACATGCGCATTACCGCCGGCGGGGTCATGGCGGCCGCCAACATGTTCTCCTCGACCCCGACGCCGAACCTTCTGATCCTGGAAACGCATGCCGAACCGCGCAACCTGCTCGCCGAGCTCGCGCCGCTGGCCGAGGTCTGCGATCCCACCACCAAGGTCGTGATCATCGGGCGCTACAACGACATCTCGCTCTATCGCGAACTGATCCGTAACGGCATTTCGGAATACATGGTCTCGCCGGTCGGCATGGGCGACCTGATGACTGCGATCTCCTCGATCTTTGTCGATCCGGATGCGGAGCCGCTCGGCCGCAGCATCGCCTTCATCGGCGCCAAGGGCGGGGTGGGATCATCCACCATCGCGCACAACTGCGCTTTCGGGATCTCGACGCTCTTCACGACGGAAGTCATCCTTGCCGATCTCGATCTGCCCTATGGAACGGCAAACATCGATTTCGACCAGGATCCTGCGACGGGCATTGCCGAGGCCGTTTTCTCGCCGGAACGGCTGGACGAGGTTTTTCTCGATCGCCTGCTCACCAAGTGCTCGGATCACCTGTCGCTGCTCGCAGCACCGTCCATGCTCGACAGGCCCTATGATTTCGACCGGACGGCCTTCCAGCCGGTGATCGAGGTGCTTCAGCGCAGCGTGCCGGTTACCGTTCTCGACCTGCCGCACCAGTGGACCGACTGGACGCGCACGGTACTCGCGGAAGCGGACGAGGTGGTCATTACGGCGGTACCGGACCTCGCCAACCTCCGCAACACCAAGAACCTGATCGACGCGCTGAAGAAGATCCGCCCCAACGACAAGCCACCGCAGCTGATCCTGAACCAGGTCGGCATGCCGAAGCGGCCGGAGATTTCGGCTGCCGATTTCTGCGAGCCGCTGGAGACGGAAGCCTGCGCGATCATCCCCTTCGATGCGCCGCTCTTCGGCTCTGCCGCCAACAGCGGCCGCATGATCTCGGAGATGGATGCAAAGGCGCCGACGGCGGAGATCTTTTCACAGCTCGCCCACCTCGTCACGGGCCGGGCGACGATCAAGAAGAACAAGAAGGGCGGACTTGGCCGCGTGCTGTCGCTTCTGAAGCGCGGCTGACGGCCAGGACACCAACGCAACCGGGATTGAAGGCATGTTTGGCAAACGCGGATCGGATGGATTTGGTAAGGGCGGCGGCTCCGGCGTCGGCGCGCCATCCGCTCCGGCGGCTGCGCCGCAGCCCGTGGCGGCGCCGGTGTTTCACGAGCCGGTGCGAGAAGATTCGAGCCGGCAGCAGGTAACGCCACCGCCGATGCAGACCTCTGCACCGCCCCGCCGCCGGCAGGCGCGGACGGAGAACTATTACGACACCAAGGCCCAGGTTTTCTCCGCCCTCATCGATACCATCGACCTTTCGCAACTTTCCAAGCTCGACGGCGAGAGTGCGCGCGAGGAAATCCGCGACATCGTCAACGACATCATCACGATCAAGAATTTCGCGATGTCGATCTCCGAGCAGGAAGAATTGCTCGAAGATATTTGCAACGACGTGCTCGGCTTCGGTCCGCTGGAACCGCTGCTCGCCCGCGACGACATCGCCGACATCATGGTGAACGGTGCCGGCCAGACCTTCATCGAAGTGGGCGGGAAGACGATCGAGTCCGAAATCCGCTTCCGCGACAATGCGCAGCTTCTGTCCATCTGCCAGCGCATCGTCAGCCAGGTCGGCCGCCGCGTCGACGAATCGAGCCCGA
>CAMFHT010000011.1 GCA_945952245.1 uncultured Rhizobium sp.
GCCAAAACCCGCAAAGTTGATCATGAGAACCCCATGCTCCTTGATTATCAAATGGCGTGAAGCGTGCGCGCGCCGGCCGGACCGGCAATGATGGCGAGCGACGCAATGTTGATGAACAGGCCATGTTCCACGACGCCCGGAATCGCAGCCAGCTCCCTGGAAAGGGCCTCTGCATCAGGAATACGGCCAAAAGATGCATCTAGGATCAGATGACCCCCGTCGGTGTAGAAGAGATCCTCGCCCGCGGCACGGAGCTTCATCTCGCCCGTCAGGCCGAGCCGGAATGCGGCCCGCTCCACCGCCAGCCGCGTCGCGACCTGGCCGAAGGGGTTGATTTCGATCGGCAGCGGGAACGCGCCGAGGACGTCGACCTGCTTCGTTTCGTCGGCAATCACGATCATGCGCGTGGAGGCGCAGGCAACGATCTTCTCGCGCAGCAGCGCGCCGCCGCCGCCCTTGATCAGGGTCAGATGCGGATCGAGCTCGTCGGCGCCGTCGATGGTGAGATCGAGTTCGGGAAGTTCGTCGAGCGAGCGAAGCGGAATGCCGAGTTCGAGGCAAAGGCGTGCGGTGCGTTCGGACGTAGGCACGCCCTCCACCTTCATGCCGCCGGACACCTTCTCGGCCAGCAGGCGGACGAATTCCTCCGCCGTGGACCCGGTGCCGATGCCGAGCTTCATGCCATTTTCGACGTGCTCCAAAGCAGCGGCAGCCGCCTTGATCTTCATTTCGCGGGCGTCCATGCGCCGTTCGCTCCCGACTGTTGACGATGACCGCTGTTTACACGGCTCGCCCCGCAAACGAAAGCTAAAAGAGCGGACCATTCCGCCTTTCCGGGGCCGGGCGTGCATCCGTTCCGCATTGCCCCGCGCCGATTGCAAATGGCGGGCGCTTGTTCTAACCCTCGGGCCGACCCTCCCCCGTCACAGAAGGAAATCCCCGTGGCCGCTCCCATCGCCGTCTTCGATCTCGACGGAACCCTCATCGACACCGCCCCGGATCTCATCGACAGCCTGAACTTCACCATCGATGCCGCCGGCCTCGAACCGGTGACCTATGACGATCTTACCCACCTCGTTGGACATGGCGCGAAGGCCATGATCGAGCGTTCCTTCGCGCTCCGCGGCCACCCGCTTTCCGAAGACGAATACCCGGCCATGCTGGAGCGGTTCATCACCCATTACGAAGCCGGCATGCCCGGCAAGGGCCAACCCTATCCCGGTGTGATCGACGCGATGGAGCGGCTCGCGGCAGCGGGCTTCCGCCTCGCGGTCTGCACCAACAAGATGGAGGGCCTCGCCCGCACGCTGATCCGCACGAACGGGCTCACGGAGCGCTTCGCCGCGATTACCGGCGGCGATACCTTTACCGTTCGCAAGCCTGATCCGGCCCACCTGATGGGAACGGTGGAACGGGCCGGCGGCGATCCGCGCCGCACGGTCATGATCGGCGACAGCCTGAACGACATGCTGGTGGCTGAGAATGCCGGCGTGCCCTCGATCGCCGTGCCCTTCGGCTATTCCGACCGTCCGCTCGAAGACCTGAAGCCCAGCCGCATCATCAGCCATTACGACGAGCTGACGCCGGAGCTGGTGGAAGCGCTCTTCACCCTCTGAGCCTGGGTCGAATGAACAAAAAAGCGGGCCGGAGCCCGCTTTTTTTATGGGTTTCGGAATTTGGGCCTCAGGCGCCGCGCGCCTTGCTGGTTACGTCGAAGGCCTTCTCCGTGTAAGCGTCGCGGCCGTAGACGTCGTCGTAATACTTGATGACGCCGTCCTTGTCGGGCCAAGCCGTAAAGTAGGACACGTAGACCGGAACCTTGGACGGCACGCTGAGCGCGCGATTGCCGCTCTTTGCGAGCTGCTTGCCGATGTCGTCGACGGTGGTGCCGAGAACGGCTGCCGCCATCACGCGCGGTTCGGCGAGGCGGATGCAGCCGTGGCTGAGCGCCCGCATGTCCTTCTTGAAGAAGCTCTTCTGCGGCGTATCGTGCATGTAGATCGAATGCGTGTTCGGGAACAGGATCTTCAGCTCGCCCAGAGCATTGTCGCTGCCCGGCGGCTGGCGAACGCCGATCTTGGAGACATCGCTATAGGCGATGTCGCTCGAGGACACCCGCTGGCCGTTATAGGTCACCTCGTAGCCGAGACGGTCGAGATAGGACGGATCCTGGCGCAGCTTCGGCATCATCTCGTTGACGATGATCGAGCCCGGCACGCCCCAATAGGGGTGCAGTTCCACGGTCTCGATCTCGTCGTTGAAGAAATAGGTCTGCGTGTTGCGGCCGCCGACGACGACGCGCATGGAGAGCTGCTCCTTACCGTCGTTGGCATAGCTGGCGGTGAAGGCCGGCTGGTTCACGAAGACGTAGCGGGAGCCGAGATCCTTCGGCAACCAGCGCAGCTGTTCCAGGGCGACGACGAGCTTGTCGATCTTGCTCTCGCTGGAAACGCCGACGAGACGGCTGACGGTCGCCTGGCCGATGACGCCATCCGGCTTGAGCCCGACTTCCTTCTGGTAACCCTCCACGAGCGCGACGAGCTCGGGCGAATAGTCAGGCGTGTTCTGGTAGGTGTTGAGCGTCGCCGCATGGGCGGCCAGCAGGGCTTCCGAGCCGCGCTTGCGGATACCGGCGACGATGTTCGCGAGTTCGGGGTTCGACTGGCCGGGCTTCAGCAGGCCGGTGAGGTTGATCCGGACGGCATCGCCCTCCCCCGATTCTTCCGCTCTGAGGCGCTCGAGTTCCGCCTTCAGCGCGGTGAACTGCGGGTTGGACGGGTTGCGGCTGACGAGATAGGCGCCGGCATCCGGCGACATGGAGATGAGCTGCAGCATGCCGCCGAGGTTCACGTCCTTGCGCTTGAAGTCGTGATAGCCGGAGAGCTTGTTGGGGTCGATGCGGCCGCGCACGGCATCCTGCGCATAGGTCAGCGCCTTCACGGACAGCTCGAGCTCGAACTGCATCAGCGCGCGGTCACGGGCTGCAAGATCGGCGGAATCATAGTTCAGCGGCGGGACCGAGACGCGATAGTCGGCGGGGTCGAGGCCGACGGCATCGGCGCGCGACAAGGCCGTCAGCACGCTGCGGGCACGGTCGCTGATCTGGCGGCCGGTGACCCAGAGAAGCGGCTTGTCCTGCCCGTACCAGGCTTCGACGGCCTTTGCGACCGGATCGGTGGCACGCACCTTGGTATCGGCGAGGAAACGGCGCTGGTCGGTGGAGGCATCGGCTGCAGCCGGAGCGGCTGGCGCATTCGTCACGGCGCTGGTCACGACCGGATCGGCGGCCTTGGAGAGGACCACGGGACGCATGGGTTCGGCGCGATAGGTGTAATAGCTCGGTGCCTTGACCCGGGGAAGCGGGTCCGGATCGCCATCGAGGCCTGCAAAGCCACCTGCAGCAGCACCGGCGGCGCCGATCTTGTCCTTGCCGGTCGACACCTTGGTTACACCCGGAAGGGTCGACTGATCGATCACCTGCTGCTGCGAACGCTGCCGCTTCGGAAAGAGAAAATCGAGCAGCGTGCCAGCATGGGCGGGCTGCACATCGGAGAAGGCTACCCCCGAGGCTAGTGCCAGAATGATTGCCCCGGTCTTCTTAAACGACGTCATAATATTCCATTCTCCGCGGTAGGCGCCAAGCCAAGCCATAATGATCCGCCTTCCTTGCCCGGAATTTACCCGATCGGTCAGACTAAGGAAAGAAACGGCCAATGCGGCAGGTTGATCCATTTTCTGTTTCCGCCAACGCCTAGCCTGGACTTGCGGCGCGAAAACGTCCTTTACAAACTTATGAAATAACTGGTTAATTTTTTACTGCCAGAGCATGGGCAGGGCTGACCAAAACAGGGGGAATTCTGCTCGCCCAAGTTTATGGCGGGGCGTGGCGGAAAAGCCACGGCTGAAAGGCGGCCAGATGCCGCCCTTGTTCTCGGCGGATTCGTTCCTTTATCTCCACCTGAAAACAAGCACAGGAGACGGCCCATGGAGCGGACGACGCGGCAGGAAAGCGACACATTCGGCACGATCGAGGTCGCCTCGGACCGGTACTGGGGGGCGCAGACGGAGCGCGCCTTCGGCAACTTCAAGATCGGCGAGGAAAAGCAGCCCCGTGCGCTGATCAAGGGCCTCGCGATCGTGAAGCTTGCCGCTGCCCGTGCCAATGCCGAACTCGGCAAGCTGGACCGCAATCTCGCTGACGCGATCGAGGCGGCAGCACGCGAGGTGATCGATGGCAAGCTTGTCGATCATTTCCCCCTGCCCGTCTGGCAAACGGGCTCCGGCACCCAGACCAACATGAACGTGAACGAGGTGATATCCAACCGGGCGATCGAAATGCTGGGCGGAGAGATGGGCTCGAAGAAGCCGGTCCACCCCAACGACCACGTCAACATGAGCCAGTCCTCGAACGACAGCTTCCCGACGGCCATGCACATCGCAGCCGCCCTGTCACTGACCGGTGACACGCTGCCCGCGCTGAAGACGCTGCATGCGGCGCTGGAGGAAAAGGCGAAAGCCTTTGCCGGCATCATCAAGATCGGCCGCACCCATACCCAGGATGCGACGCCGCTGACGCTCGGTCAGGAATTTTCCGGCTATGCCGCCCAGCTCGGCATGGCGATCCACCAGATCAGGCTGACGCTGCCGGAACTCATGGAACTGGCGCAGGGCGGCACCGCCGTCGGTACCGGGCTCAACGCGCCCAAGGGTTTTGCCGAGGCCGTGGCGCGCGAGATCGCCGGGATCACCGGCCTCCCCTTCGAGACGGCGCCGAACAAGTTCGCGGCCCTTGCCGGCCATGAAGCGCTCGTCTTCGCCCATGGCGCGCTGAACAGTGCGGCCACCGCCCTCTTCAAGATCGCCAACGACATTCGCTTCCTCGGCTCCGGCCCCCGTTCCGGCCTTGGCGAACTGTCGCTGCCGGAAAACGAGCCGGGCTCCTCGATCATGCCGGGCAAGGTCAACCCCACCCAGTGCGAGGCCATGACCATGGTCTGCACCCAGGTGTTCGGCAATCATGCCGCGGTGACCTTTGCCGCCAGCCAGGGCCATTTCGAGCTTAACGTCTACAAGCCCGTCATCGCCTACAACTTCCTGCAGTCGGCCCGCCTGCTAGCCGATGCCGCGCGTTCCTTCACCGAGCATTGCATCCACGGCCTGGAGGCGCGCGAAGACAACATCCGCGCTGCCATGGAGCGTTCGCTGATGCTGGTGACAGCCCTACAGCCCGTGATCGGCTATGACGCCGCGGCGAAGATCGCGAAGACCGCCCACAAGAACGGCACGACACTTCGCGAGGAGGCGCTAAGGAGCGGGCTCGTAACCGAGGAGCAGTTCGATGCGGTCGTGCGCCCTGAAAACATGATCGGCAATTGATGGATTGATCGATATTGGAGGGGCCGCCGCGGACGACTCAGCGGCCCCTTCCTTTGCCCATGGCTCAAGATGCAAGGCGCTGGATGCCATGCGGCCGCAACTCCGACTGCACCCGAAAATGGGAAACGAGATCGGAAAGGCTTGCAGCCGCTTCCGCAAGCACGGTAGTCGAGGTGGTGGAATGTTCAACCATGGCGGCATTCTTCTGCGTCATCTCCTCCATGGCGCTGACGGAGGAGCTGATCTGCATGAGCCCCGCGGACTGTTCCTGTGTTGCCATGCTGATCGACTGAACGTAGTCGTTGATATGCTCGACCTGTGACCGGATCGCCCGCAGCTCGATACCGGTCTCTTCGACGAGCTTTACCCCAGACAGAACTTCCTGGGATGAGCGGGCGATCAGCGCCTTGATTTCGCGTGCTGCCGTGGCCGAGCGCTGCGCAAGCTCTCTCACTTCCTGCGCAACCACGGCAAAGCCGCGGCCGCTCTCCCCTGCCCGTGCCGCTTCAACGCCTGCATTGAGAGCGAGAAGATTCGTCTGGAATGCGATTTCGTCGATGACCTCGGTGATCATGCCGATCTCGCCGGAAGCCTGCCTGATCTTCTCCATGGCCTCCACGGCGCGGCCGACCACGATATTGGATTGTTCGGTGCCCTTCAGCGTATCCACCACCATGCTGCGCGCCCTCAGCGACTGTTCGGCGGATGCGGAGACGGCGGCGGTGATTTCGACGATCGCCGCAGAGGTTTCCTCGATCGACGCCGCCTGCATCTCGCTGCGGCGGGAAAGGTCGGAAGCGCCGCTGCGGATCTCCTCGGACATCTGCCCGACGGTGCCGACCGTTTCGCCCACCTGCCCGAGCACCTGGCGCAGGATGTCCAAGGTGACGTTGACGTTGTCCTGCAATTCGCGGAAGGCGCCGTCATAGCGGCCGTCCATGGATTGCGTCAGGTCACCGTCCGCAAGGGCGGCGATCACCTTGCGGGTTTCGCCAATGCCGCGCTCGACCGACGACATCAGCTGGTTCACGCTGATTGCGAACTGATCCAGATCTTCCCGGTCGTAGCTCTTGGTCACCCGGCCGCTGAAGTCGCCGGAAACGGCGGCGGACACCACGGCGTTGATCGAACGCTGGAGGTCGCCGCTCATTGCCTTGAGAGACTCCTCCTGCCGGTTGAGTTCGGCAATCTGCAGGCCGTTGAGCCGGAAGGTTTCGATGGCCCTCGCCATGCTGCCGATCTCATCCCGGCGGTCGGTATGGGGGACCTCGAGATCGAGATCTCCGCCGGCCAGCCGCCGCATGATGGTGGTCGATACCTGCAAGGGGCCGACCAGGCGGGACGTCACCAGATAGGCGGCGGTCACGGCCACGAGGGTGAGAGCCGCAAGCCCCGAAACGAAGATGACGATGAGCCGCGCATTGTCCTGTCTGGCCGAATCCGCCAGCTGGACCACGTTTGCTTCGAGGCGTGACAGGATGGACGCCTTTACCTGTGCAATCCTCTCGAACCCGGCGGAAAGATCCTGCAGCTGCGATACCGAACCCACCGGGTCCTGAACGATACCGACCACGGCGGTGGAAACGCCTTCCTGGTAGCGCTCCAGACTGTCGATGAAGGCTGCCTTCTCTCCGGCCTTCAACGGCAGATCGAGACCCTTGAGGATGCTGATGGTGGACAGAAGGGTTTCTGCCTTGCCCGACGCCTTCACCGAAGCGTCCATGATCTTCTCGGAAGGCGCCTTGGCAACCGTCAGGGAAGCCAGAGACATGGAGAGGGCGTTCATGTTGCTCGCCACCTCCGACAATTCGTAGAGCCGCTGCACGGCAATGCGGGAAGTGTTCACGGCTCCCTCCGCCTGCACATAGGCTCTCTGGATCCAGACCAGCACACCGCTCGAAACGAGCCCGACAGCCAGGATCAGGAGGAGACCGGGAAGTGTGAGCTTCAGTTTCAACGTCATGGGAAAGTGCCTTTCTCAAACCTGCCATGTTGACTGCCGGGCAAGCGGCAGTTGCTCCTGCGTCAGGGCTCATGATCGATCGCAGTCCTTAAATATAGTTTAATTCTAATTTAGATTTCATTTTTATACGCAGGTCCACGCTCTGCGACTTGAGGCGGATTGCAAAACGAAGAGCCGGCGCATAGAGCAAATCGAAAACTTTGGCCGCTATGGTGCGCGCCGAAATCCGGTTTTACCATCTGAAGGGCCCCTCCCATGGCTGACGATCTCTTTCCCCTCGGCGAAGACAAGACCCCCTACCGCAAGCTGACGAGCGACTATGTTTCAGTCGACACGTTCAAGGGGCAGGACGTCCTGACGGTGGAGCCGGAGGGCCTGCGGCTGCTCGCGGAGGCGGCCTTTGCCGACATCAACCACCTGCTCCGCCCCGGCCACCTGCAGCAGCTCGCGTCGATCCTCAGCGATCCGGAAGCCACCGAGAACGACCGCTTCGTCGCCTATGATCTCCTGAAGAACGCAAACATCGCGGCCGGCGGGGTGCTGCCCATGTGCCAGGACACGGGCACGGCGATCATCATGGGCAAGAAGGGCCGCCGTGTGTGGACCGAAGGCGGCGATTACGATGCCCTCGCACGCGGCGTGCTCGATGCCTACGAGCGCAAGAACCTGCGCTATTCGCAGCTCGCGCCGCTCTCCATGTTCACGGAGAAGAACACCAAGAACAACCTGCCGGCGCAGATCGACATCTACGAGGAAGGCACTGACGCCTACAAGTTCCTGTTCGTCGCCAAAGGCGGTGGCTCGGCCAACAAGACCTTCCTGTTCCAGGGCACGCCGTCGCTGCTGACCCATGACCGCATGGTCGCCTTCCTCAAGGAGAAGATCCTGACGCTGGGGACGGCAGCCTGTCCGCCCTACCATCTTGCCATCGTGATCGGCGGCACGTCTGCGGAAATGAACCTGAAGACGGTGAAGCTCGCCTCCACGCGCTATCTCGACAACCTTCCCACGGAAGGCTCGGAGACCGGCCATGCCTTCCGCGACATCGAGATGGAGAACGAAATCCACAAGCTGACCCAGCAGCTCGGCGTTGGCGCACAGTTCGGCGGCAAGTACTTCTGCCACGACGTGCGGGTGATCCGCCTGCCCCGGCACGGCGCCTCGCTGCCGATCGGCCTCGGCGTCTCCTGCTCCGCGGACCGGCAGGCGCTCGGCAAGATCACGAAGGACGGCATCTATCTCGAGCAGCTGGAGACCAACCCTGCTCATTACATGCCCGAGATCGATGAGAAGAAGATGTCGGAATCGGTCGTCAAGATCGACCTCAACCAGCCGATGAGCGCGATCCTCGCCGAACTCTCGCGTCATCCGGTCAAGACGCGCCTTTCGCTGACGGGCACCATCATCGTCGCCCGCGACCTCGCCCATGCCAAGATCCGCGAGCGGCTGGAACAGGGCGGCGGCATGCCGGACTACATGAAGAACCACCCCGTCTACTATGCAGGCCCCGCCAAGACGCCTGCGGGCTTCGCCTCCGGCTCCTTCGGCCCGACGACGGCCGGGCGCATGGACAGCTATGTGGACCAGTTCCAGTCCTTCGGCGGCTCCATGGTCATGCTCGCCAAGGGCAATCGCGGACGACAGGTCCGTGAGGCTTGCAAGACCCATGGCGGCTTCTACCTCGGCTCGATCGGCGGCCCGGCTGCTCGCCTCGCGCAGGACTGTATCCGCAAGGTCGAGGTTCTCGAATATCCTGAACTCGGCATGGAGGCGGTCTGGAAGATCGAGGTCGAGGACTTCCCGGCCTTCATCGTCATCGATGACAAGGGCAACGACTTCTTCCAGGAACTCAACTTGGGGTGACCTGTCGCGCGGGTTATCTTACGCAAGGTGAGTTAAGCGCGCTACTTGAAGTAACAAATGATAACTATCAAGTCCGGCGACAATCGTGCCGCCGGATTTTCATGAACAAAAAGCCCAGAATTGGAACGGTTTTTTTGGATTGGCTCTGAAAAATCATCCCTCAGAGTTCCTAGTCTACCCTCACATTTTAATAAAATCATAAGGGTTGTCAGCTAGATCTTGAGCCAACAAAGGGAACAGGATCCGGAGAGACTCTCCATGGAAGCGGCAACCGCGCTCAAGGCACAGATCCCCGATATCGCCGGGCAGATTACCTACGCGATGCGCACCATGGGCGTTTCGCCCATCCCTCGCAACTACGAACTCTTCTACGAAGCTTACTTGGGTTCGAATCCGGCTCTGACCCGGGAAGTTGCGGCGCTGGGCAAGAAGACCACCCAGGAAGAGCTCGACTCGATCGGCATCAAGTATTTCGGCCATCACCAGACGTCCGTTGTCGATGGCGCACACGCTCGGCTGATCGCGGAACTGGACGGCGTCGTCCGCATGCTGAAGCAGGAGCAGAACTCGCTCGAAAGCTATAACCGGCTGCTCGGCGAGACCTATAACCGCATCAATGCCAAGAGCAGTTCCAGCGCCGATCTCTTGCGCAACGCGATCACGCTTCTTTCGGAAGCGACCGGCGATACCATGGCCCGCGGCGCCCAGACGGCGGAAAGCATGTCGCTGAAGTCCCGCGAGATGGAGCTCGTGCGCCAGGAGCTGGACGAATACAAGCGCATCGCGAATACGGATTCCCTCACCCGGCTCTCCAACCGCCGCGCCTTCGACGACAAGCTCGCGACCATTTATGACAACTCGATGTCCACTGCGATCACGGCTCTCGTCATTGCGGACATCGACTATTTCAAGAAGGTCAACGACACCTACGGCCACCCCGTCGGTGACAAGATCCTCGCAACCGTCGCCACCGTCATCCGCGCCAACCTTCGCAAGGATGTCTTCGTCGCCCGCACCGGCGGCGAGGAGTTCGCCTTCATCATCGAGGGCAACACGCTGGACGAGGTCATGCAGATCTCCGAGCGCGTGCGCCGCAGCCTGGAAGCGACGCCGTTCAAGAATTCCAAGACCGGCGTAAACTACGGCCCGATCACCATGTCGCTCGGCATCTGCATGGCCGATGCCGCCGACGATCCGAGCGACCTCTACGGCAAGGCGGACGTGGCCCTCTATTGCGCCAAGAATGCCGGCCGCAACCGTACCATGGCCTTCGAGGAGGGCATGCGGAAGGAATTCCAGAAGGGCTGGCTGATCTACAAGAAGACGGTCTGACCGAAGCCAGTCAGCCGGCTGCGGCCATCGGCGTAGAGTGCTCCCGGCTTTCCCTCACCCATGTTGCGACGAGAGAGATCACACCGTCGTCGCTGACGATGCGGCGATGGCCGAGGCCATTCGCCCACACGAGCTCGATCTTGTCCGACAGGCCCTCGTAGCGGCGCGCGTGATCGGCAGAGACTTCCTTGTCGTCTTCAGCATGGATGACAAGGACGGGAATATCTGCCTTCGGTGCGAGGATGACACCATCGAAAGCCGTTGGATGCGCCCCGATCGAGCGCTCCGCTTCATCTTCCAGTCTCCGCAGCATGGCGGCCGAGAGCCCTGCCATACGGGCAAAACCCTCGAAGATGAAATCGAGCCGGCTGGGCGCTCCGATGAGCACGAGCTTGCCGGTCTTCACCTTTGGATAGCAGGCGAGAAGGCCCGAGACCGCGGTCAGGCTCGCCGCACCGCCGAAGGAATGCCCGATGATGGCATCGAAGCCGCCATATTGGCGTGAGGCTGCAAGGATCGATTCGACGGCCCGCCGGATGTCGAGCGTGCGCCCGGAGGAAAGCCCGTGGCCGGGCAGATCAAGCACCACGACGTCAAGGCCCGCGGCCGAGAGACCCGCTGCCATCCGCGCGAGATAGGCGGCTTGCGATCCCCAGCCATGAACGACGAGGACGCGCGGCGCCGTGCGGTCCACTGCCGCAACGTGATGCGTCATGACGCTGCCGGCGGCAAGGGAGAGACGCACCTGCCGCGCCGAGGCAAGAATGGCCCGCCCGGCCGCATGCGCCTGCCGCTGTTTCTCGCCCTTGGGCTTGCGGCTGTCCGTCAGGCAGAAGAGCCGGTATGCGAGGCGTGCGCCGATCGCCGGCGCCATTCTGCCGGCAGCGGCGAAACCGAAACGGATGACCTTCAGCCCAAAGGATGCCATAGTAGGACTCTCCAAAGATGTTCAACGCTGAACAATAAAGTACAACTATGAACAATAATCAATCCCTCCCCTGGGATCATCCGCGTTTTCGCAGCTGGATCGCCGTGGGCAGGGCCTGCCAGCTGATGCAGCAGGTTCTGGCGCGTGGTCTGGCGGATCTTGATCTCAAGCCGCCGCATCTCGACATTCTCGTCAATCTATACCGCTTCGATGGCCTGACCCAGCAGGAACTGGCGCGAAAGCTCCTGGTCGGGCGCTCCAACATGTCCATGCTCTTGCCGCAGATGGAGAAGCGTGGCCTCATCCTTCGCGCCGGAGACAGCAGGGACAAGCGCGTGCTGCGGCTCAGCCTCACACCGAAGGGCCGGGAGCTGACACGGCAGGCCATGACGATTCAGACCGGCGTGATCGAGCGTACTCTCTCCCATACGCCGATCGAGCGGTGCCGGGAACTGGCGGATATCATGGAGAGCGTGACGTCGGTGCTTCTGGCGGAGATCCGCGAGGACGAGCGGCAGGATTGAGGGCCGAGTTCGAGGCCGGACCCTTCGAGGCTTTTGCCTTTGGCAAAAGCACCTTAGGGTGAGGAGGTCTTGGCACAACATCATTCTCGTCGCTGCCATCGCGACGGCAAAGGAACCGGGCCTACGGCTCAGCGCGGCTTTTCGCTCACGTCCCGGCTCATGCCCTTGTCCGCCAGCTCCTGCTCGTAACCGGCGAAGAGCTCGGCACCACGCGTGCCCAGTTCATGCAGGTAGGACCAGGTGAAGATGCCGGTATCGTGCCCGTCGTCGAAACCGATGCGCACGGCGTAGTTTCCGGTCGGCGTCATTGAGATTATGGCAACGTTCCGCTTTCCCGGCACCGTCACCCTCTGGCCCGGCCCATGGCCCTGCACCTCGGCAGAAGGGGAAAGCACGCGCAGCATTTCGGCGGAGAGATCGAAGGCCTGCCCGTCATTGAACGAGATTACCAGACGCTGGCGGTCCTTGGAGACCCTGAGTTCGGTCGGCCAGAGTGCCTGATTGTCCGTCATGATCCTCGCCCTTCTCTTGCGTGAGGCGAGGTTTAGTGCGTCAGGGTCATCCGCGCAATGGGTGACCGTCACTCGCCGGGACTGAGGTCGCGGTCCGCCTTCTTCTGTCCACGGCCATAGACAAATGAGACGGCAACGCCGAAAGCTGCGATGCCAAGGGGCATGATGATGAATGCGAAAAGCTCCAGGCTATTAAAGCTCACTTCAGCCTCCTCAGAACATTCCTTGCCGCTAAATGTAGCATGACGGCAGCAGATAACCAAACGATGGCGACGACGATGAGTTTCCCGGTCGGAAATGGTGCATTCGCGGTGTAAATGGCGGTCGCTGCCGGCGCCAGCACGCCGACTGTCAGACAAGCCGTCGATGCCCGGTCCAGTGCATTCGCAAGCAGTCTTGTCCGCTCATTCCAGATCATGACCATCACCCACCAAACAACAATAAAATTAGAATTTACGCATTTATTGTAAAAATCAATCCTCGACCATGCCGTCAATCGGCCCGTTTCCTTCGCTGGCCGGGACGCGGACGCGGCAAAATCCCGCCATTCTCTTGACGCATGCGTCGCGCATCAACACATTAGCCGCATGCATGCGGGAGAGCTTTCATCGTGAACACCATTCCAGGCCCCCTGTCGAAGGATGCCGCGCTCGGCCCGGCGTCGCAGCCGATGGTCGATCCGTTCGGCCGCATGGTGAGCTATCTGCGCGTTTCGGTGACGGACCGCTGCGATTTCCGCTGCACCTATTGCATGGCGGAGAACATGACCTTCCTTCCGAAGAAGGACCTTCTGTCGCTGGAAGAGCTGGAACGCCTCTGCGGCGCCTTCATCGACAAGGGCGTGCGGAAGATCAGGCTGACGGGCGGCGAGCCGCTGGTGCGCAAGAACATCATGCATCTCGTCCGCGCACTCGGCGCCCGCGTCAAGAGCGGCGAGCTCGAGGAACTGACTCTGACCACCAACGGCTCGCAGCTTGCCCGTTTTGCGAGCGAGCTCGCGGAGGCCGGCGTGCGGCGCATCAATGTCTCCGTCGATACGCTGGACCCGGACAAGTTCCGCGCCATCACCCGCTGGGGCGAACTGCCGAGAGTGCTGGAAGGCATCGAGGCCGCACAGAAGGCAGGGCTCAGGATCAAGATCAATGCCGTGGCCCTCAAGGGCTTCAACGATCAGGAAATCCCGCACATGCTGCGCTGGGCGCATGAGCGCGGCATGGACATGACCGTGATCGAAACCATGCCCATGGGCGAGATCGACGAGGACCGGACCGACCAATATCTGCCGCTCTCCGAACTCCGCGCCAGCCTGGAAGAGCGGTTCACGCTCATCGACATTCCCTACAAGACGGGGGGCCCTGCCCGTTATGTGGAGGTGAAGGAGACCGGCGGCAGGCTCGGCTTCATCACGCCGATGACCCATAATTTCTGCGAGAGCTGCAACCGCGTGCGCCTCACCTGCACCGGCACGCTCTACATGTGTCTCGGGCAGAACGACGCGGCAGATCTGCGCGCAGCCCTTCGCGCGTCGGATGATCCGGTCCACCTCGCCAATGCCATAGACGAGGCGATCTCCCGCAAGCCGAAGGGTCACGACTTCATCATCGACCGCACGCGAAACCGCCCGGCGGTCTCCCGCCACATGAGCGTCACCGGCGGCTGACGCTTTCCTCCGGCCATCCATCAGGCATGGCCGTCCATCCATCATTTCTATGCGTTGTTCACGCGGCTTAACTTGCGCTAATGCAGGGGCAATCCCAGCAGCTTCGAGCCGGATTCTCACGTATGGCCCTTTCCAGAAACACCCGAGGCGCGCTTTTCATGGCGCTCTCCATGGCGGGCTTCGCCGGAAACGATGCGCTGATCAAGGCGGTCAGCCATGAGACGACCGTGGGACAGATCATGCTGGTGCGCGGCGGGCTGACGACGCTGCTTGTCTTCCTGATCAGCTGGCATTTCGGGGCGCTCCGTCCCTTGCGCATCATGGCGCGGCCGACCGTGTTCCTGCGGGTCTTCTTCGAGGTGGCCGCAGGGATCGTGTTCCTGGCGGCACTCGGCAGCATTCCGCTTGCAAACATCTCCGCGATCCTGCAATCGCTGCCTCTGGCCGTGACGCTGGGCGCGGCGCTGTTCCTGAAGGAACCGACCGGCTGGCGGCGCTGGCTCGCGATCATCATCGGTTTCTGCGGCGTGCTGATCATCATCCGACCCGGACCGGACGGTTTCACCACCGCCTCCCTGCTCGCCATCTCCTGCGTCTTCCTCGCGGCGGGCCGCGATCTCGCGACCAAGCGCGTGCCGCCGATGATCCCGTCTCTGATGGTCACGACCGTCATAGCCGCCTGCATATCGCTGACGGGCGGTGCAATCATCCTCATCACGGGCGAATGGAAGCCGCTGACACCGGTCGTCATCACCCATTTCGCCGCCAGTTCGATCTTCTCGCTGATCGGCTACCAGTTCGTGATTCTGGCCATGCGCACCGGTGAAATCTCCTTCATCGCACCCTTCCGCTATACGGGTCTCCTCGCCTCGATCGCGCTGGGCATTCTCTTCCTCGGCGAGTCTCTCGATGGTTTCACCATTGCCGGCATCCTCATCGTCGTCGCCTCCGGTCTCTACACCTTCCACCGCGAGACAATGCGGAACCGTGTCGTCGCACAGGCAAGCGTACCGGAGCCAAGCCCGTGAGCGCCATTCCTGCCCTTCTGCTGGCCGGTGGGCGCTCGAGCCGCATGGGCGAGAACAAGGCCCTCCTGCCTTTCGGCAGCGGCCGGCTGGTGGATCACGTCCTGAAGCGGCTGAAGGCGCAGTGCGCTCCGGTCTATCTGAATGCTGCGGAAGACATCCCCTTCAGGAGCGACATCCCCTCGGTTCGCGATGATATTTCCGGTTATGCCGGCCCGCTCGCAGGCGTCGCGGCAGGGCTGCGGCGCGTGAGGACGGACCTGCCGGACACTCCTCACATGCTGACGGCCGCGATCGATACCCCCTTCTTCCCGGAAACCCTGGCTGAGGCTCTGTCTGCTTCCATCCGGTCCGGCGAGGAAATCGCCGTCGCAACGGACGCGAGCGGACGCTGGCATCCCACATTCGCGCTCTGGCCGGTCTCGCTGGAGACAGACCTCCGATCCTGGCTGACCGACCCTGGAAACCGGAAACTCCGCATCTTCATCGAGCGGCACCCGCACAGAACCGTTTCTTTCCCCTTGATCGAGCGGAACGGCCGGTCCATAGAGCCCTTCTTCAACATCAACACGCCCGAAGATTACCGGCGGGCGCTATCGCTTCTGGATGAGCAGGCATGAGCGGACCGCGGGTCTTCGGCATTTCCGGCTGGAAGAATTCCGGCAAGACGGGCCTTGCCGTCAGGCTGGTGGAGGAATTCACCGCCCGCGGCTACCGCATCTCCACGATCAAGCACGCCCATCACGATTTCGACATCGACAAGGTGGGCGCCGACAGCTTTCGTCATCGGCAGGCCGGTGCGCATGAGGTGACGATCGTATCCGGGACGCGCTACGCCATCATGCACGAGCTGCGCGGTGCGCCCGAGCCGAGCTTCGAGGAAATCCTTGCGCGGCTTGCGCCGTGCGACCTGGTGCTGATCGAAGGCTACAAGCGCGAGAAGATCCCGAAGATCGAGGCGCGCCGGCTGGAATCCAAGAACCGCGAGCCGCTTGCGCCCGGCGATCCGTATATCGTTGCCATCGCTGCCGACCACCCGGTGGACGACACAACGCTACCGGTCTTCGACCTCGACGATACGAAGTCGATTGCCGATTTCGTGGAAGGGGTCACGGGCCTCGGGAAGGCCTGACCCTCATTCTGCCGCAGCCGCGGCCTCGCTTCCGGAAAGGTCGACCGCAGCAAAAGCCTCGGCAATGAGATCCGGGCGTGCGCCCGGCTTGGTCGCGCCCGTGGACAGGATCTGCCGGAAGCGGCGCGCGCCGGGCACGGACTGGAAGAGCCCGACCATGTGCCGCGTGACGTTGTTCAGCCTGCCGCCGCGGGACATGTGCCGCTCGCAATAGGCGATCATGGCGTCCCGCACGGCGTCCCAGTCGACGGGGGCTGCGGGCGCGCCGTATATGCGCGCATCCACCTCTCCCAGAATGGCGGCATGGTGGTAGGCGGCGCGCCCGATCATCACGCCGTCCATATGTTCGAGATGGTGGACTGCCTCGTCGATCGTCTGGATGCCACCATTGATGCCGAGGAAGACATTGGGGTTCTCCCGCTTCATGCGGTGCACGAGGGGATAGTCGAGCGGCGGGATCTCGCGGTTTTCCTTCGGGCTCAGCCCCTGCAGCCAGGCCTTGCGGGCATGGATCCAGATCGCATCGGCCCCCGCGCCGACCATGCGCGCCAAAAACTCCGGCAGCACGGCTTCCGGCTCCTGCTCGTCCACGCCGATGCGGCACTTGACGGTGACCGGAACCGGGGACACCCGCTTCATGGCTTCCACACAGGCAGCCACCGTCTCCGGCTCGCGCATCAGGCAGGCCCCGAAGGCGCCGGACTGTACGCGATCGGACGGGCAGCCGACGTTGAGGTTGATCTCGTCATAGCCGAAGTCGAGCGCGATCCGCACCGCCTCCACGAGCTTTGCCGGATCGGACCCGCCGAGCTGCAGTGCAACCGGGTTCTCGCGCGCATCATGCCCCAGCAGCCGTTCCCGCGGTCCATGGATGATCGCATCCGCCACCACCATCTCCGTATAGAGCAGCGCATGGTTCGACAGCAGACGGAAGAGATAGCGGCAGTGCCGGTCCGTCCAGTCGATCATCGGGGCGGTTGCAAGGATCTTCGACTGCGCGGCAAGCGCTGCCTGATAGAAATTCTTGGTCATCGGGAAAGGCCTCTTTGCGCGGTGCTCTAGCGCAAAAGGCGGAAAAGATAAAGGCAGGGACTATCCCCGCACATACGAAGGAGGCCTTCAAGGCCTCCTTCGGGCTTCGCTTACAGGTGGCTGGAACGGCGGGCGGGCGCGGGATACGCGGGAACAGACGCTTCGCCTGCAGCTCCGGGCAGATCCCATGGAGGGGGCATGTGCCTCTTACCGGCCGGCGTGCGAAGCTTCACCGCCCTTACGGCCTGCCTGTGCCGCGCGTTCGCGGTCATTCTTGAAATTGCCGCCGGAGGCTTCGCCTCCCTTGCGGCCAGCCGCTGCAGCGCGCGCCGGATCGTTCTTGAAGTTGCCGCCGGAGGCTATGCCTCCCTTGGATGCGATTTCGCGCTGGCGCTGCGGGTCCATGGATGCAAAGCCCCGGGTCGATCTTCCGCCGGTCTGGTTACCACCCTGGTTTTTCGCCATTGCCTCATTCCTCCATGTTACGTGGGGCCGGGACCATTCCCGGAGTCCTGACCTAGTTCCAAAGGTCCGGACTTTCAGAACGCATCGACTCCGGGATCGTTCCGCTTCTTGAGGACCCTTGTTTTTCAGGAGCATGGCCGGTTAACGGGCGGAAAAAGCCGTCTTGACACAAAGCGAGGTTTTGACCGCTGGCCCGATCTGCTAAAGGTCTGCCATCAACGGATTCAGGAGGAGACAGAACGTGAATGCTGGCATGGTTTCGAAGACGGTCTTTTCCCCTCCGCCGCAGGTCCACCTCCCGGTCGAAGGCGAGGAGGCGCTCTTCCCCGTCCGGCGCGTCTATTGCGTCGGGCGCAATTATGCCGAGCATTCCCGCGAAATGGGTGGCGACCCTACACGCGAGGCGCCCTTCTTCTTCCAGAAGAATGCGGACAATCTGGTGCCTCCACCCGGTGACTTCCCCTATCCCGGCCAATCCTCCGACGTGCATCACGAGGTGGAGCTTCTCGTCGCACTGAAATCGGGCGGCGCGGACATCGCGGTCGAGGATGCGCTCGATCATGTCTACGGCTATGGCGTCGCGATCGATTTCACCCGGCGCGATCTCCAGGCGGCGGCGAAGAAGGCGGGGCGGCCCTGGGAGCTCGCCAAAGCGTTCGAACATTCCGCCCCCTGCTCTGCTCTCGTCCCGGCAAGCCGCATAGGCCACCCTGCGACCGGCGCGATCACGCTCGACGTCAATGGCGGGCGGCGGCAGACGGGCGATCTCTCCGACATGATCTGGAACGTGCCGGAAATCATCGCGGCCCTCTCCCGCCTCTTCGTGCTCGCCCCAGGCGACGTGATCCTGACCGGCACGCCCGCAGGTGTCGGGCCGGTCGTCAGAGGCGACCGTATCACTTGTAGCATCGAAGGGATTGCCAGCCGCAGCCTTGCCGTGATCTGAAACGCCATCGTCAGGAGGAGAAGGATCATGCCGCTATACGCGCTTGGCGAAGACAAACCGCAGACGCCCGCGGAGGGCCGTTACTGGATCGCACCGGATGCGCATGTGATCGGGAAGGTCGTGCTCGGCGAGGATGTGGGCATCTGGTTCGGTGCCGTGCTCAGGGGCGATAACGAGCCGATCACGGTCGGCGCGCGCACCAACATCCAGGAAGGCGCCATGCTGCATGTGGATCCGGGCTATCCCGTTTCAATCGGCGAAGGCTGCACCATCGGCCACCACGCCATCGTCCACGGCTGCACGATCGGTGACCATTCTCTCGTCGGCATGGGCGCAACGGTGCTGAACGGCGCCAAGATCGGCAGGAACTGCCTGATCGGGGCGAATGCACTTGTCACCGAAGGCAAGGAATTTCCCGACAATTCCCTCATCGTCGGCTCCCCCGCCCGCGCCATCCGGCAGCTGGACGACAAGGCTATCGAAGGGCTGAAGAAGTCCGCCGACAGCTATGTCCGGAACTGGCAGAAATTCGCGAAGGATCTCAAGCCGCTCTAAGCCGCACAGCTCTCGCACAGCCCCCGGATCTCGATCGTGGTCTTCTGCGGGCGGAAATTGCGGGCCTTGGCCCAGCCGTCGAGCCTGTGGTCGATGTCGTGATCGTGGAATTCCGTCGCCTGGCCGCAGCCGGTGCAGATCGCGAACGCGACCGTGCCATGGGCATGGCCGCCGCAGCACGCGGCGTTGCGGTGCGCGCAGGCGACGAAGGCGTTGATGCTCTCCAGCCGATGCACGAGGCCAGCCTCCGTCAGCTTCTCCAGCGCCCGATAGACCTGCAGCGGCGCGCGAAAGCCGTGATCCCTCAGACGGTCGAGGATGGTGTAGGCGCTGACCGGCTGGTCGGAGCGGGTCAGCACGTCGAGCACGAGGCTCTGGTTCTTGGTGAGCGCAGGGGAAATCATCTCAGCGGCCCTCCCTTTCCAAGGCTTGTTCGGACGGACGCCGCCCGAGGGGCAGCAGCGTGACGAGGAAGATGACCAGCGCGGCCACTGCAATCGAGGGGCCGGACGGCGTGTCGTAATTCATCGACCCGTAGAGCCCGCCGATGACGGCGGCAGCGCCGATCAGCGAGGCGATCACCGCCATCCATTCCGGCGTCGGAGCAAAGCGGCGTGCAGCGGCAGCCGGAATGACGAGCAGCGAGGTGATGAGCAGGATGCCGACGATCTTCATGGCAATGGCGATGACGAGCGCCATCAGCAGCATGAAGAGCAATTTGGCGCGCTCCGGATGAAGGCCCTCCGCCTCGGCGATATCGGGGCTGACGGTGGAGGCGAGCAGCGGACGCCAGAGGAGCGCCACCGCAGCCAGCACCACGGCACCGCCCGCCCAGATCGTCGCGAGATCGGACTTGGAGACGGCAAGGATATCCCCGAACAGGAAGCCGAGGAGATCGACCCGCACCCAGGTCATGAAGGCGACGATCACGAGGCCGATCGCAAGCGTTGCATGCGAGAGAATGCCGAGAAGCGCATCGGCAGAAAGCCCGCCGCGGCGCTGCAGCGCGATCAGCAGCAGCGAGATGACGGCGGCGACGATGAAGACGCTGACCATGATGTTGAGATCGAGGAGCAGCGACAGCGCTATGCCGAGCAGTGCAGAATGGGCCATGGTATCGCCGAAATAGGCCATGCGCCGCCAGATGATGAAGCAGCCAAGCGGTCCCGTCGTCAGCGCCAGGCCCACGCCCGCCAGCATGGCGCGGATGAAGAAATCATCGAGCATCGGCGCTCTCCCCGATTTCGCCGGGCATGCCCTGAAGCTTGCCCTTGTACATGAGGTGCACGCGCGGCTCGCCGCAATCCGGCCCGTGATGTCCGTCGCCGGGGAAACAGCGGTCGGTGACCTGTCCATCCGCATGCAGCACGCGTCCATTGGGCAGATGCGTATGGTCATGGCTGTGATTGTAGAAGGCAAGCGTGCCCGCAGCCCGCGCGCCGAAGAGCCGCGAATATTCCGCGCTCTGCGTCACCATGGCCGGCGTGCCGCGGCAGCAGACATGGCCGTTCATGCAGATCACCGTATCGGTCTCGGCCATGACCACGTGGAGGTCGTGCGATATGAGCATGATGCCGCAGCCGGTCTCGTTGCGGATGGTGCGGATGAGTTCGTAAAGCGCAATCTCGCCGTTGAAATCCACGCCCTGCACCGGTTCGTCGAGCACCAGCAGGTCGGGCTTGCGGGCGATGGCGCGCGCGAGCAGCGCCCGCTGGAACTCGCCGCCCGAGAGGTTCTGCACCTCTGCCTTCGCGAGATGGGCGACGCCTGCGGCCCCAAGCGCTGCGTCGATCTCCTTCCGCGAGAGATTGCCTGTGAGCGTCATCAGCCGCTCTACCGTCAGCGGCAGGGTGCGGTCGATGGAGAGTTTCTGCGGCACATAGCCGATCCTGAGGCCCGGACGTTTTTCCACCCGGCCCTCGTCTGGCCGCAGCACACCCGTCGCCGTCTTCGCAGTGGTGGATTTGCCAGAGCCATTGGGTCCGATCAGCGTCACGATCTCCCGCGGGCTGACAGAGAAGCTGACGTCGCGCACGAGCCAGCGATGGTTGCGGCGCACGCCAACCCCCTGAAGCGTGATCAAGGGCACTTCGCCCGCATTCGATCGATCGAGCATTTTTCTTCGGCTCCGGCTGTTGCCAAGGGCTATGGCACACGTTATAGCATAACGCAACAAACGTAATAACATTACATCCAGAAAACAAGGTGGAAGCATGAAGACGCTCTTTCGTCCCCTTCTCTCATCGGCCCTTGCCCTCGGCCTCTCGGCACTCGCGCTGGACGCGGCGCGGGCGCAGGACGCGCCCGTCGTCGCCGTGTCGATCAAGCCGCTCCATTCGCTGGTTTCGGCCGTGATGATGGGCGTTGAAGAACCAAAGCTCATCGTCGGCGGCTCGGCCTCTCCCCACACATACAGCATGAAGCCGTCAAACGCCTCCGACCTGCAGGCCGCAAAGCTCGTCTTCTGGCTCGGGCCCGGCTTCGAGCATTTTCTCGAAGCTCCGCTCGCCTCGCTCGCTACGGACGCGACCGTGGTCACGATGGAAGAGACGCCGGGCCTGAAGCTCCTCCCCTACCGCGAAGGCGGGGCCTTCGATGCCGACGACGACGGCGATGCGCCGGCTGCCGGCCATGAACACGACGAGAGCGTGCACGACCTCCACTTCTGGCTCGACCCGCAGAATGCCGCGGTCATGGTGGAAAACATCCGCGCCACGCTGGTGAAGGCCGATCCCGCACACGAGGCGCAGTACAATGCCAACGCAAAGGCTTTCGCCGCCAACCTGACGGCCCTCGATGGTGAACTGCAGGACGAACTCGCACCGTTCAAGCACAAGCCCTTCATCGTCTTCCACGATGCCTACCAGTATTTCGAAAAGCGTTATGGCCTGCACGTGGCGGGCTCCATCACCGTATCGCCCGAAACGCCTCCCGGCGCCGAGCGCATTCGCGAGATCCACGACAAGATCGAGAAGCTCGGCGCAACCTGCGTCTTTGCCGAACCGCAGTTCGAGCCGAAACTCCTGACCACCGTCATGGAAGGCTCGAAGGCCCGCACCGGCACCCTCGACCCCGAAGGCGGCGCGCTGACGGAAGGACCGGATCTCTACTTCCAGCTTCTCCGCAATCTCGGCACCTCGCTCAAGGATTGCCTTGGCAAGGAGTGAATGACCCTGCGCGCCGCCCTGCTCTCCAGCGGCGCGCAAGCTTCTCCCTTTATTCCGTGCTAAAATACGGGATGAATGGTGAGGGTCCATGACAATGTCTGATCTCCGGCTCGCGGCTGCACGATCCGCCCTCGATCGGGGCGAGTTCGAAGCGGCGCTCCAGCAGGCGCAGGCACTCCTGACCGACAGGCCGGATCCCGCCCTTCTCGTCTTCATCGCCGAGACGCTCATCGGCATGAACCATCTCGCCGAGGCGGCAGATCTCCTGGAGCAGGCGGCGGGAATGGGTCATCACCCGGAGCTGGTTCGCAGGCGGGCTGCAGAGCTCTACTTCCGGGCCGGGCGGGAGGACGAGGCACAGCTGATCGCGCTGCAGCTTCTGAAGGTCATGCCGCATGATCCGACCGTCGTCTTCATCCTCGTCTCGATCTTCCTCAAGAGCGGCGAGATGCAGCTCGTGGACGTGCTGAAGAGCAGGTTGATCGCGAGCGAAGATCCCGAACACCTGCTGCTCGCCTCCCAGCTCATGCCGCAGGACAGCAACAACCCCGCCAACCTCGTTCTCTTCCGGAAGCTTCGGCGCCTGTTTCCAGGCGACCCCTATATCCGCATGGCGCTGTTGGGCTATGCCCGCGAGTTCTGCGATTTCGAGACTGCGGCTCTGGAGGAGAAATCGCTGCGGGAAGACATGTCCGCTGGCGATTACAGCGCGCTCGCAGCGGAGGAACCGCATGGCGCCGTCATGTGGCTGGAGAGCGATGCGGAGCTGAAGCTCGCCGCCAATCTCGGACCGTTCGTAGCCTATACGGAGGAAAGCCGCGCCGCCCGCCGCGCCGCCCAGCATGCCAGGTCGGACAAGGTCCGGATCGGCTATGTCAGCGGGGATTTCTGGGACGACCACGCCACGATGCGGCTTCTCGCCGAGGTGCTGAAGCTGCACGACCGCGCGCGGTTCGATGTCACCCTGTTCTGCAACACGCCCGAGCGCTTCATCGGCTTCGACAGCGGCCGCCGCAGCGAGTGGGGCAAGATCATCCCGGTTCGCGACCTCTCGGACGAGGCCGTCCGTGACATGGTCAGGGAAATGGGGATCGACATCCTCGTCGATCTCAAGGGGCATACGGGCAATAACCGCACCGGTGTCTTCAACCTCGGCGCCGCCCCCGTGCAGGTGGCGTGGCTCGGCTTTCCGGGAACCTCCATCAAGGTGGATTGCGACTATGTGATCGGCGACCGCTTCGTGCTGCCGGATGAGGCCGGGCCGCATTATCACGAACTCTTCTGCCGGCTGCCGGACAGCTATCAGCCGAACGATCCCGTCAACCGCGTCCTGCCCGCTGCCGCAAGCCGTGCGAGTCTCGGCCTGCCGGAAGACGTCTTCCTCTTCGCCTCCTTCAACGGCACCCGCAAGCTCACGCCATTGACACTCGATGTGTGGGCGAACGTGCTGAAGGCGGCTCCATCAGCCCATCTCTGGATCATGGCGCTGGAAGAGCCGGTGCGGCGTGCCTTCCACGACCGCGGGATTGCCTCCGACCGCATCCACGTTGCCACCAAGATGGCCTACGAGCCCCACATCGCCCGCGTGCAGGCGGCAGATCTCGGCCTCGATACCTTCCCCTGCAACGGCCATACCACGACCTCGGACATGCTCTGGGCCGGCCTTCCGGTCGTCACCGCACGGGGACATGGATTTCCGGGGCGCGTCTCGGAAAGCCTGCTGAATGCGATTGGGCTGCCGGAACTGGTGGCGGGCGACTATAAAGCCTTCGTAAATCTTGCTGCCGGTTTCGCAAACGACCCGGCCAGTCTGGTCCCCTTGAGACAGAGGTTGATCGCAAACCGCTTCACGGCCCCTCTCTTCGATGCCGCCCGCTTCTGCCGCAACCTCGAAAAGGCCTTCACCATGATGGTCGACCGCGCGAGATCCGGTCTGGAACCGGTGGCCTTCGACGTTCCTGCCGAATGAAAAGGGCCGGCGCAAGAAGCCCCGGCCCCGAACGATTTTCATCTCTCGGAATTACTTCAACAAGGCTCTTGCCTCCTCGATGCCGAGGGCGGCGGGTTGGGTGCAGGTGGTGGTCATCTCCACGAACTGACCGGTCTCGCCGGACTTCAGGATCGAGGTCATGACATCGACGCCATGCAGCGTGCGGGCGAGCGAGCAGCGGGCGTCGCGGCCTTCGGTGAGTGCCTGCACCATGTCGGCGAGGCCTGCGGTGCGGTAGTTCGCCAGCGGGCCATGGCCCGGGTGTTCCTGGTTGAACTTGCCGAAGGGGTGGTCCCAGGGCTCCAGGGCTCTGATCTCCTTGTCCCTGCCGCTGACTTCCACCGTGCCACCGAAGAAATTCGGGTCGGGCACGAAGATCGCGCCCTCCGTACCATAGAGTTCCATATTGGCGTGCCGGTGCGCCCAGACGTCCCAGCTTGCGGAAAGCGTGATCGTCGCACCGTTCTGGAATTCGAGGAGGGCGTGGATGTTGGTCGGGGTCTTCACCGAGAGCACCTCACCCTTGCGGGGCTCGCTGGTGATGGTGCGGGTTTCCCAGGCCTTTGATGTCAGCGCCGCCACGCGCTTCACCGGGCCGATCAGGTTGATGAGGTTCGCGATGTAATAGGGACCCATGTCGAGGATCGGGCCGCCGCCGGGCAGGAAGAAGAAGTCCGGGTTCGGGTGCCACATTTCCATGCCCGGGCCCATGACATGGCAGGTGCCGGATGTGATGCGCCCGACGCCGCCCTGATCGATGTACTGCCGCGCCTGCTGGTGGGCGCCGCCGAGAAAGGTATCCGGCGCGCAGCCGACGGCCAGCCCCTTCTCCTTCGCGATGCGGGCCAAATCCTCGCCCTGCTCCAGCGTGAGCACCAGCGGCTTTTCCGAATAGGCATGCTTGCCCGCTTCGAGAATGCGCTTGGTGACAGGATAATGCGCATCCGGAATGGTGAGGTTGACGATGACGTCGATCTCGTCATTGGCGAGCAGCGCGTCGATCGACTGGGCGCGGACATTGTATTCCGCGGCACGCGCCTTGGCGGCCGCCTCGTTGAGATCGGCGCAGGCGCGCACTTCGAGCCCCTTGAAGAGCGGCGCGAGGGAAAAATAGGTGGTGGAGATATTGCCGCATCCGATGATGCCGACACCGAGGGTTTTGGTCATGATAGGCCCCGTTCAGAAGGAAGTGTAGGACTGGAAGGACCGCGTGATGAAGCGGTCGATGTCGTTGGGATTGTCGTGCTCGACGATGAAGTGGCGCGCCCTGGTGTTCTTCAGCGCCGCCTTGATCGCCGCCCAGCCGACGGTCCCGTGGCCGACATCGGCCCAGCCGTCCTCGTCGGCATTTTCGCCCGCGGGCGCGATGTCCTTGACGTGGACGGAGGTGATGCGGTCGCCCATCTTCCCGATCCATTCCAGGGGATCGGCGCCGCCGCGGACGATCCAGGCCACATCGCATTCCCACGAGAGATCCGGCCCGCCGGAGAAGATCTGCTCCTGCGCGGTCGTGCCGTCCTCCAGCTTGAAGAACTCGAAGTCGTGATTGTGCCAGCCGTAATCGAAGCCGGCATCGATGAGGGGCTGGCCGGCCTTCTGCAGGCGCTGGCCGAATTCATGCCAGCCCTTCGCCGTCTTCGGGCGAAGCTCCGGCATGACCCACGGGCAATAGGTGCTTTCCATGCCGAAATGTCTTGCGATCTCGATGGCGCGGGCCGGGCGGGATTCGAGGATGTCGATCGAGAAATGGCCGGTCGGCATGGCAAGGCTATGGGCGTCGAGGTCGGCTTTCAGCTGCGAAAGCTCGGCATCGCTCATGCCCTCGTAGATGGCGCCGATACCCTCGACCTCCTTGTAGCCCGCCGCCGCGAGCTTGGCGAAGATATCGGACCAGGGCTGGAAGTTGCGGGCGCTGTAGAGCTGGAAACTGAGATTGGTCATGGTGCTGATCCTCGGCTTGTCTGTTGGGATTTCGGTATTCTGGTCGCGGCTCAACCGGGGGCCGCCTGGCTGGAGTGGAGGTCGTAGAGGGTGAAGCGCGGCACCTCGCCCGCCTTGAGCGGCCGATCGGGCGTGAAGAGCACGTGGCGCCGATCGCCGGCAGCGAGGTCGAAGAGGTTGTCCGAGAAGCGGCCCGGCACCTCGCTCTCGATCATGACGAAGAGTGCCAGTCCTTTCGCGGTGACATCGATGATGAGGCCGCCGTCCTGGCTGGGTGTGACCGCGTGGGTGAGGCCTGCCGGCTTGAGGTCGAGGGCTTTGTAGGTGTCGCCGACATGGTGCCCGAACCCGGTCATGCCGTTCGAGGCGGTGAAGCTCCAGCTCAGCACCTGATCCTCGGCGAGGCCTGCGAGATCGAAGCGGCCGAGTTCCACCGCCCGGTCGGGCGGGCAAGAGCCGGCCATGCGGTCAAGCGCGCGCCGTTCGCCCGAGAGCGTAATCGCGGAGAGCGAGAGCACGATATCCACGGCCGCATCCGTATCGTTGATCATGACGAGCCTGAGCGTCCCGCCATCCGGGATCGCCGCTACATGGACGGGCTGGAAGAAGCGCCGCGCCGCATGGTGCAGCGCCTTCCAGCCACCGCCGTAATCCAGGCTCGCCCAGGAGGCGACCGGCCATGTGTCGTTCAGCTGCCAGAAGATCGTGCCCATGCAATGGGGTTTCAGCGAGCGCCAGGTATCGACGGCGGTCTGGATCGCCAGCGCCTGCTGCACCTGGCTGACATAGACGAACTTCGCGAAATCGGTGGGGAAGCGGAAATAGCGGAACATGGTGCCGGCAATGCGTTCGTTGCCGCCCTTGTTCTTCTGATGCAGCTCGATGACGGGCGAAGCGATGTTGAGATCGCCCTCGCCGGCAAAGGAGCGAATGACAGGCATGGACGTGTAGGACTGAAAGCCGAATTCCGAGCAGAAGCGCGGCTTCACGCTACGGTAATTGTCGAAACTCTTGTTCTCGTGCCAGACCGACCAGTAA
>CAMFHT010000012.1 GCA_945952245.1 uncultured Rhizobium sp.
GCATACGAGATTGCCTCTTGTCTCGTGGGCTCGGAGATGTGTATAAGAGACAGCTACGCTGCCCAGCAGTCTCGCGCCGTCGTGACCGCCGACCCGGCTGATTGCCACTTCCAGTTCAATCCGACCGGCACGGCGAAATTCACCTCGTCTTGCGATATCGCTACCGACTTTCTGATCAAGAACTCGGTTCCCTATGATCTCGCCCCTGCGCCTGCCGGTACAGCGGCCTCTGTGAAGATCGGCGACGCCGTCATCAACAGCTTCGACACGATCAAGGCAGGAGAGGAAGTCAAGGCGCAGAATGCCGATTTCGATGCCGCCAAGGTCGCAGATGCCGTAAAGGCCAAGACCAGCGGCTTCCAGAAGCAGATCAACCTGGCGCTTCAGGCCATCGGTTATCCCCTGGTGCGTGACCCGGCCAAGGTGGCAGAAGCCAAGCTCGCAGGCTTCATCGAAAAGAACCCGGAACTGAAGCTCGACATCGCCGCCATCCAGGCGACCGAGAAGACGCCTATTCCAGTCGCTCAGGCGATCAAGGACAAGATCGTGACCAAGGATGAGGCCGGCGCTGCCACCGAGATCCAGGTCTATACCATTCCGGGTGCCGGTGCGTTCAAGATGGTCGCCGATCCGGCAGCCGTAAACTCTCCCATGATCGTCGTGCTTCTCACCATCCTCATGGTCTATGTCACCATGGTCTATGGTCCCATGGCTGCCATGCTGGTGGAAATGTTCCCCACCCGCATCCGCTATACCGGCATGTCGCTGCCTTATCACATCGGCAATGGCTGGTTCGGCGGACTTCTGCCTGCGGCGGTTGTCGCAATCAACACGTGGAAGGGCAATATCTATGTGGGTCTTTGGTATCCCGTGGTGATCGCCGCCGCCTGCGCCCTGATCGGCCTCGTCTTCCTCAAGGAAACGAAGAACAACGACGTTCACGCCTGATGGTCTCGACCGTATCGAACAAGGGCCGGCAGCCCTCAAGCTTCCGGCCTTTTCCCCGGCACTCCAGGGTGCCGGGTTTTTTGTTTGTATGGATAGGAAGAAGTCTTGTCAGAGCCGGGGCGTGCCGGGAAGTCCGGTCCGGAAAAGAAGGCCGAAGCGGGCCATGACGATGGCCGTCAACAGGCTGAACCAGACGCCGAAGGAAAAGCCGGCGATGACATCGCTTGGATAATGTGCACCGACGAGAGTTCGGGTGGCGGCCAGGAAGAAACCGAGCACGAGCAGCGGCACCCGCAGCGCCGGAAAAAGGATGGCCAGTGCCATGGCAAGTGCGCCATCGGTCGTCGAATGGCCCGAGGGAAAACTCTCGAAGTCATAGTCGTTGGAGAAGGGCCGGAAGTGAAAATTACCGACCTGATCGAGAAGGGTCGGGCGTGCCCGGCCGACCAGTCGCTTCAGGAAGTTGGAGATCACCCCTGATGCGGCAACCGAGATGAAGATGAAGACGCAGGCATGGACGATGGTGATCGCGCGAAGCCGCTGTCTGCGCCCTCCGAACCTCCGCCCGCCGAGGTGGATCGTAAGGCCGATCACGGCGGCCGAGATCAGGATCCAGTCGGACTTTCCGGCATTGGTGACGTCGCCCGCAAAGTCATGGAGCCATTGCGGCTCCTGCCGCACCCAGCCAATGGCAGTCGTGTCGAAGAAGAAGGCGGCGATGGTGACGAGGAGCAGGCTGATCGCCAGCCAGCCCTTCCAGCGGATCTGAGGGTGACGGCTGCCGAAGCGGTGATGGCGTTTCCGGAGCTTTCCGACGAAGGTCACACGCTTTGGCGGCACCTGCTGATCCGTCATTCATCCTCTCCCTTGGATCACCCATTGCAGGGTTCGCTTCATTGTCGGGCAAATTGCGTCAAAAATCGAGACTGGGCTGGCCACCTCTTCTTCAGAAGGACGCGGGACATGAAAAAGGGCGGCCAGGCCGCCCTTCGAGTCACCGTATGGCCGATCTTCAGTGCGACAGCGACTTGAACTCTGCCAGGATGGCATCCCCCATTTCAACGGTTCCGACCTTGCGGCAGCCTTCCGCCATGATGTCACCGGTGCGGATGCCCTTGTCCAGCACGTTGGCGATCGCCTTTTCCAGATTGTCCGCTTCCTTCACGAGGTTGAAGGAATAGCGCAGGCACATGGCGAAGGAGGCGATCATCGCGATCGGGTTGGCGATGCCCTGGCCGGCAATGTCGGGCGCCGAACCGTGCACGGGCTCGTAGAGAGCCTTGCGCTTGCCGGTCTTGGCATCCGGTGCGCCCAGCGAGGCGGACGGCAGCATGCCGAGCGAGCCGGTGAGCATGGCGGCGACATCGGACAGCATGTCACCGAAGAGGTTGTCGGTGACGATGACGTCGAACTGCTTCGGCTGGCGCACGAGCTGCATGCCGCCGGCATCGGCCAGCATGTGCTCCAGCTGAACGTCCTGGTACTTCGCCTTGTGCGTTTCGGTGACGACCTGGTTCCAGAGCACGCCGGATTTCATCACGTTGCGCTTTTCCATGGAGCAGACGCGGTTGTTGCGGGTGCGCGCGAGCTCGAAGGCGACGGAGGCGATGCGCTCGATCTCGTAGGTGTCGTAGACCTGGGTGTCGATGCCGCGCTTCTGGCCATTGCCGAGATCGATGATCTCCTTCGGTTCGCCGAAGTAGACACCACCCGTGAGTTCGCGCACGATCAGGATATCAAGGCCTTCGACCAGCTCGGGCTTGAGCGAGGAGGCATTGGCGAGTGCCGGGTAGCAGATCGCCGGACGCAGGTTCGCAAACAGCTTCAGATCCTTGCGCAGGCGCAGAAGGCCCGCTTCCGGACGGACCTCGTAAGGAACTGCATCCCATTTCGGTCCGCCGACGGCGCCGAAGAGGACTGCATCCGCGTTCATCGCCTTTTCCATGTCCGCTTCGGAAATCGCGGAGCCGTGCGCGTCGTAGGCGGAGCCGCCGACAAGGCCTTCTTCCGTGACGAAGCCGCCGTCCATGGCCTCGTTCATGTAGGCGATGATCTTGCGGACTTCGGCCATGGCCTCGGGGCCGATGCCGTCGCCGGGAAGCAGGAAGAGGGAGCGCGTCGTCATGGAAGCCTCTTGTGGTGTTGAAGATGGATGCCGGGGTTCTTAAACCGCAGTGCGGTGCTGTCAAGCGCAGAGACGAGCCGAAAAGCCCAGTGCTGCAGGGAAAAGCGCCTTCGGCATGGGAAGATTCTGATGGAAGCCGGCGGTGTTGACCCCGTAGCTGAGCCGCGGCATGAGAGGGATCGGATCTTATGACAGGATGACATGATGCCTACCCTTCATATCGATACACCGCTGCTGACCGCCCCGGCTGCCTATTCCGCGGCAGGAAAGCCGCTGCTGCTCAAGATGGAAGCCTTCCAGCCCTCCGGCAGCTTCAAGATGCGCGGCATAGGGCTTCTCTGCCGGCACGAGGCGGAGCGCGGTGCAGAGGCGATTTACTGTGCCTCCGGCGGGAATGCAGGCATCGCGGCTGCCTTTGCCGGGCGTGCGCTCGGCCTTCCGGTCACGATCGTGGTGCCCGAGACGACGGGCGAGGACGTGCGGGCGCGCATCGCATCGACCGGGGCCGTGGTCAAGGTTCATGGCGCTGGCTTCGACGAGGCGGACCGGTTTGCCCGCGCGGCGGCAGAGGCGGAGAAGGCCGCCTATGTCCATCCTTTCGATCACCCGCTTCTCTGGGAAGGGCATGCCACCATGATCGATGAGGTGGTATCCCGCAACGAAGCGTTCGATTGCGTGATCGCAAGTGTCGGCGGTGGTGGTCTGATGGCCGGCATCATCGAGGGGCTGCGGCGCAATGGCCTTTCCGACATGCCTTTCATTGCAGTCGAAACGGAGGGTGCTGCATCCCTGGCCGCGAGCCTCGAGGCGGGTGAACTGGTGACGATCCCGGCGATTACATCCATCGCGACCTCGCTTGGTGCGCGGCGGGTCGCGCAGAGGGCCTATGATCTCGCGCTTACGCATCCGACCATCAGTCTGACCGTCACGGACCGGGACGCCGTCGACGCCCTCGTCAAGTTCGCGGATCATTTCCGTGTGCTGGTCGAGCCGGCCTGTGGCGCGGCGCTTGCCGTCCTTGACGTGCATGCCGAACGTCTCGCACGCTTTCAGCGGCCGTTGGTCATCGTCTGTGGCGGGATCGGCATTTCGCTTGCGAAGATTTCGTCCTGGCAGCGACAAGGGCTTCAAACGGCTTAACAGGGGCAACCGCCGGTGCATGCACCGGCGGTTAAGCCATGGCCTCATGGATATTCAACATCTCCTGACAAGGCTTGCTCAGCGGCGTGCTGGCAGCAACAATGCAGGTCGATGTTTACGCAGATCACGGCGCGCTGGCGGTGCTCAGCTTGGTCTGCAGGGTATTGAAGGTCGTGCCGAGCTGGTTGCCAAGCGCGCCGGCGCCAGCGATCAGGGCTACGGAGATGAGGGCTGCGATAAGGCCATATTCGATAGCCGTCGCACCAGATTCATCTTTCAGAAAACGCTTTACCAACAGGGACATGATCTCTCCTTCCACGTCGCTTCATACCCGTTCCACGGGCGTTGTGGTCGAAGGCAGAATGGTCGCAAGAGATGTAGAATCAGTTAATATGCTTGAATATGTGCCGTTCTACCTATCTAAGGTTAACAAGACTTGATCTATACTGGCGCAATAAATCATTCCTCAAGAATTGGAATTTTCTAATTCTAATAAAATTCCTTCCTTTTATCAATAAAAAGCCCGCCATGGCGACCATGGCGGGTTCTTGCAGGATATCGGAGATTGGCTCATGCCCAGGGATGGGAAACGGCATTCGCCTTTTCGAAACTATCGATCGCCGTTGCCTTCTCGAGCGTCAGGCCGATGTCGTCGAGGCCGTTCAGAAGGCAGTGGCGCTTGAAGGCGTCGATTTCGAAGCCGATGCGGCCGCCGTCCGGCCCGGTGATTTCCTGGGATTCGAGATCCACCGTCAGAACGGCGTTGGAGCCGCGCTGCGCGTCGTCCATCAGCTTTTCCAGGTCTTCCGGGCTGACGACGATCGGCAGGATGCCGTTCTTGAAGCAGTTGTTGTAGAAGATGTCGGCAAAGGATGTGGAGATCACGCAGCGGATGCCGAAATCGAGAAGTGCCCAGGGCGCATGCTCGCGCGAGGAGCCGCAGCCGAAATTGTCGCCGGCAACGAGGATCTGCGCATTGCGATAGGCCGGCTTGTTCAGCACGAAGTCGGCATTCTCGGAACCGTCTTCCTTGTAGCGGGCTTCGGCGAAAAGCCCCTTGCCAAGGCCGGTGCGCTTGATCGTCTTCAGGTAATCCTTGGGGATGATCATGTCGGTGTCGATATTGACGACCGGAAGAGGCGCGGCGACGCCGGTGAGCTTGACGAACTTGTCCATGGATCCTGCCTTCGGTTCTCGCGAGGAAATTTACCCTGCGCCTTAGAGGAAAATCCGGGAAATTTGAAGGAGAATCTTTTGCGGAAACGCGGCGGATGCGTTTTGCCGCAAGGCAAGGAGCGGAAACCCGCTCCCCTTACATGTCGATGATCGTGCCCTTGCCGTCGTTCCAGACGCGCGTGACGCGACGTCCATCACGGGCTTCGGCATAGACGGGCGCCTGTTTCGGCTTCAGCATGACGGCGCGCGCCAGAAGCGTCACGGAGAGGATGCCGGCGAAGACCATGAACAGGGAGAGGGCGACGAAGCCGAAGAGGCTCAGCACGGCAATGCCGGCGACGGTCAGGAGAATGGATGTGATGCTTTGCATGACGACGACCTTTCTATGACTGGTAATGTGGCCCCGCCCGGCCTTCCCCGCAAGAGGTCCGGGCATTTTTGTTGTCTTGCGCAAGGGCCGAAAGCTTGGCAAAACGGGCCATGCGCCTCACCCGTACAGCACGCCCTCCGCATCCGCGCCGTTCGGCGCTCAGCGTCCCCGCGATCAACACCCGCGCGCTTTCAAAGGCTTCCGGACTGGATGCCGATGTTCTGATCTTCGATCTCGAAGATTCCGTGGCGGAGGAGAAGAAGGCCGAGGCCCGCGACAATCTGAAGCGTTTCTTCGAGACGTCCGGCTCC
This sequence comes from uncultured Rhizobium sp., assembly GCA_945952245.1. Lineage (GTDB taxonomy): Bacteria > Pseudomonadota > Alphaproteobacteria > Rhizobiales > Rhizobiaceae > Gellertiella. Next base: position 6,071 of record CAMFHT010000012.1, read on the forward strand.
CTCCTGAAGGGTGCCGAACGGGTGATCCGGGTCAATGCCGCCGATAGCAGTCATTTCCATCGGGATCTCGAATTGGCAATCGCCCTGAAGCCCGATGCAGTGCTGTTGCCAAAGGTGGAAAATCCCCGGGATATCCTCGAGACGGCCGACCGGCTTTCCGAGCAGGACGATCTCGACGCCATCCGGATCTGGGCGATGATCGAGACGCCGAAGGCCGTGCTCAATGCCGGCCTGATTGCGGAAGCCGCCCATACGCCCGGTGCGCGGCTCGAAGCCTTCGTCATCGGTCTCAATGATCTCCGCAAGGAAACCGGCGTGCTGCCCGAGTCGGGGCGCACCCATCTCATCCCCTGGATGATGCAGATCCTTCTTGCCGGCCGCGCCTATGGCGTGGATGTGCTGGACAGCGTCTCCAACGATTTCAGCGATCTCGATGCCTTCTCCGCCGAATGCGCCCAAGGCCGCGCCATGGGCTTCGACGGCAAGATGCTGATTCATCCCGCGCAGATCGGGCCCGCCAACCGCGTCTTCGGTCCCTCTGAACAGGCGCTCGAGGATGCGCGGCAGATCGTCAGCGCCTTTGCCGATCCCGCGGCCGATGGTCTCGGCGTGATTTCAATTCAAGGCCGGATGGTCGAGCGCCTTCATCTGGAGGAGGCGCACCATCTTCTCGCCTACCAGGACCTCATCGAAAAAAGGAAACCCCAATGAAACTCTACCGCTTCCTGACCGGGCCTGACGATGCCGCCCTCTGCCACCGCGTGACCGCCGCCCTCAACGCCGGCTGGGAACTGCATGGCTCGCCGGCGCTCACCTTCAATGCCGTAACAGGCCAGACCTATGCAGGCCAGGCCGTGGTCAAGGACGTGCCGGGCAAGGACTATACCCCCGACATCAAGCTTTCCGACTACTGAACCGGACGCCGGTTAAACGCTCGCCTCGATCCGCTCCATGTCCTCGTCCGACAGGCCGAAATGATGGCCGATCTCGTGGATGAGGACATGGGTGATGATATCGCCCAGCGTCTCCTCGTGTTCGGCCCAGTAGTCGAGAATCGGGCGGCGGTAGAGGAGGATGCGGTTCGGCATTTCCCCGGTTTCCATGGTGAAGCGTTCGGTGATGCCCCGGCCTTCGAACAGGCCCAGAAGATCGAACGGCGTCTCCAGCGCCATGTCCTCGAACACGTCGTCCGTCGGAAAATCCGCGACTTCGATGATGAGGTTTCCGGTCAGCGCGCGAAAATGCTCCGGCAGATGCCCATACGCTTCGATGGCGAGCGATTCGAAGGTGCTGATGCCGGGAGCATGCCGGTCGCGCCAATCCTCGGTCTGGTCTATCTGGGCCATTCTCTCTCCTTCATGCTGCCTCCATATAGGCGGCCCGAAGAAATTTTTCGAGAGTATGATCCAAGCCGCGCTTTCCGGCAAAGCCCCATATTTTCTTATCCTTAATAGCGGCGTTTCGGGTGGCTGCAGGACAGGCTTTTCACGATCCAAGCGGACAGGCCGTTGACTCTTCTGCCTGCTTCTGGAATCCATAAGAACATAAAGGGAACAAACGGCAGGAAGCTGACGTTCCCGGTTCATGTCATGGAAGAATGGAGCACCGTCATGGCGGACACGGCCCTGGCGCAGGAGAAGCTTTTTGCCTTGCGCGAGACGATAAGCCGGATGGAGGGCAAGACCCTTCACCGGCTCGACGGCGGGCCGAAAGCCTCTCTTTCGCAGGATTTGGTCCGAATTGCGGAGAACAATGCCGCATCTCCCCTTCCCTTCGATATTCCGCCGCTCGACCGGGTGCTCGACGGTGGTCTGCCGCGGGCGGGCATGGCGGAAATCCGCAGCGGTGAATTGCGCAATGCAGGTGCTGCGACCGGCTTGGCACTCTCGCTCTGCGCCTTCCTCCAGGGTCATCAGGATGAGGCCGATGGTTCTCCCGCCGCCGTTCTCTGGGTCGGGGAAAGAACCGTGGCGCGGGAGGCGGGAGAGCCCTTTGCGCCGGGCCTTAGAGATCACGGGCTCATGCTCGAAAACCTCGTTTACGCGCTTCCGCGCAAGCTGGAGGAAGCGCTCTGGCTTGCGGAGGCGGGGCTGACGAGCCGCGCCTTCAAGGCGGTCGTTCTTGAAATTGCCGGCAATCCCCGGCGCTTCGGTCTCAGCGAGAGCCGGCGCCTGAGCCTGCGGGCACGTCATGCGGGCAGTCTGCTCCTTCTCCTGCGTCAGGGCGGCGGGGAAGAGGCGGGCAGCACGCTGTTCCGGATTGCGGCATCCCCTGCCCCGTCCGGCTTCTACCGGTTGCCCGATGGCTCCCTGCTCTCGGGCACCATCGGTGCGGCGGGCTTTTCCCTTGCGGTCGAGAAAAGTCCGAAGCCGGCTTCTTCCCCTCTCTCCCAAGCCATGACCATCGAATGGAACGCCCATGAACGCCTCTTCCACGAGCCCGAGCCCCGCCTCCCTCTTTACCGCAAGCCAGCCGCAGCAGCGCATCCTGGCGCTGACCTTTCCGCATCTTCCGACGGACCGGATCGCAAGGAGAAGATGGGGTCCGTCCTGGCGTTCAGCCGCGCCTCCTGACCGCCCGCCCCTCGTCTGCGCAGGGCGGGAGCGCAATGCCATGCGTCTTACCGCACTCGATGAAAAGGCGCTCGGTCTCGGCCTGAAACGTGGCCAGGGCCTGGCGGAAGCCAAGGCCATGTGTCCCGATATCGATGCCATCAAGGCGGAACCGGAGGCCGATGCCGGGTTCCTGAATGCGCTTGCCGACTGGTGCAGCCGCTATACGCCGCTGGTTGCCCGGAGCGGCATGGATGGCCTCTTTCTCGACATTACCGGCTGCTGCCATCTCTTCGGCGGCGAGGAGAACCTGCTGTCCGATGCGCTGGCGCGGCTCGCCGGCATGGGGCTTTCGGTCTCCGGTGCGGTTTCCCATACGCCGGGTCTTTCCTGGGCTCTTGCCCACTACGGCAAGGCCGGCAGCATCGCCGAGCGGCTGGTCGATCCTGCCCGGGCGGAGCGGGTGCTGAGCCCGCTTCCGGTCGCGGCACTGCGGCTGGAAGCGGATGTTCTGGAGGCACTGTCCAAGATGGGCTTGAGGACCATCGGCGATCTCCTGGATGCGCCGCGGGCCCCGCTCGTCCGGCGCTTCGGCCAGCGTCTGATGATGCGGCTCGACCAGGCGCTCGGCCGCGAGGAGGAGCCGATTTCGCCGCGTCTTCCGGTTGCCGGGCTTTCGGTCGAGCGGCGGCTGGCCGAACCCGTTGGACGCGAGGAGGACCTGCTCTTTCTTGCCGGCGAGCTTTCCCGCGCCATGCTGCCCATGCTGGAACAGCGGGGGCTTGGCGGGCGCCTCTTCGAGCTCTCCCTGTTCCGGGTGGATGGCGCCGTCTTTCACGTCCATGCCGGATCGTCGAAGCCGCTCCGCGATCCCCGCCGCATGGAAGCCCTGTTCTCCGGACGCTTCGCGGCGCTGAAGGATGAGCTCGACGCCGGCTTCGGCTTCGAGATCGTCAGGCTGTCGGTCTGCCATGCGGAACCGCTCGAAATCCGGCAGATGGACATGGGCGCCCCCGTCGATACCAGCCAGACGCTTGCCGATTTCATCGACCAGGCGACCGCCCGGTTCGGGGCGGATTGCCTCCTGGTGCCGGTGCTGCGCCAGAGCCATGTGCCGGAACGCGCCTCTGCCTTCCTGCCGGCGCAGGAAATGCCGGTTCGTGCCGTATCTTCCATACAGTCTGGATCTGCCTCGCCCTTCCGCCCTGCCCGTCCGATCCGGCTCTTCCGTTATCCGGAACAGGTGGAGGCCGTGGCAGAAGTGCCGGAAGGTCCGCCCGTGCAGTTTCGCTGGCGGCGCACCATGCACCGGGTGGTGAAGGCGGAAGGCCCCGAGCGTATTGCCGGCGAATGGTGGGTGGATGGCGAGGAAGCCCCGACCCGGGATTATTTCCGCATCGAGGATGAAGCGGGCCGCCGCTACTGGCTCTACCGGGAAGGGCTCTACGAGCGTGAGCCCGGCATGCCGCGCTGGTTCATGCACGGTTTCTTTGCCTGAGGCCATGCCATGACCGGCTTCGTCGAATTCGGCGCCTCCAGCAATTTCTCCTTTCTGGAGGGCGCCTCCCATCCCGAGGAGATGGTGCGCCAGGCCTCGGGCATGGGGCTTGCAGGTCTCGGCCTTGCCGACCGCAACACGGTGGCAGGCGTCGTGCGGGCCCATTCCATGGCGAAGGAAGAAAAGCTCCGCTACCACCCCGGTGCACGGTTGATCTTCGCCGACGACACTCCCGATCTTCTCGCCTATCCGCGCAGCCGCAAAGGCTGGGGCGATCTCTGCAAGCTCCTGAGCCGCGGCAATCTGAGATCGGAAAAGGGAAGCTGCACGCTCTTCGAGGAGGATCTCGCCGAGCATGCGGGCGACATCGCGCTGATCGCCCTGCCCTCGCCGGAGCGGCTGGAAATGCCGGATTTCCCGGCATGTCTTTCCCGCCTCAAGGAAATCTCGCGCGGTCTTCTCGATCTCGCACTGGTGCCGCGTTATGACGGCTGCGACCGCCGCCTGTTTGCTGCCTCCCGTGCAGCTGCGGCCAAGGCGCGCGTGCCGCTTCTTGCGACCAACCTGCCGCTCGCCCACGAGGCGGGGCGGCGTCCGCTTGCCGACGTACTGACTTCGATCCGCCATCACGTCACGATAGAGCAGGCCGGATTTCGCCTTGCCGCCAATGCGGAGCGGCATCTGAAGCCGGCTTTCGAGATGGCCCGCCTCTTCCGCAGCGTGCCCGATGCCGTCACCCGCAGCCTCGCCCTGTCCGAGAGCCTACACTTCTCGCTGGACGAGCTGAACCATGAATATCCCGACGAGAGCGTTCCCGGTGAGACGCTAGCGCAGACGCTCCGCCGCCTCACCTATGAGGGGGCACGCAGGCGTTATCCGGAAGGAATCCCTGAACGCGTCCATGAACAGATCGCCCATGAACTCAAGACCATACGCGAGCTGCAATACGAGCCCTATTTCATCACGGTCCACGATATCGTCACCTATGCGAGGCGGCAGAAGATCCTCTGCCAGGGCCGTGGATCGGCCGCCAATTCCACCGTCTGCTATTGTCTCGGGATTACCGAGGTTGACCCACGCTTTGGTGACTTGCTCTTCGAGCGCTTCATTTCCTCCGACCGCAAGGAGCCGCCCGATATCGACGTGGAGTTAGAACGTGAGCGGCGCGAGGAAGTGATCCAATACATCTACACCAAGTACGGGCGGGCGCATGCAGGCCTTGCCGGATCCGTCACCACCTATCGCGCCCGCATGGCCGGCCGCGAAGTCGCCAAGGCCTTTGGGCTTTCCGAGGACGTGCAATCGGCGCTTTCCGGCGCCGTCTGGGGCTGGTCGAGTTCCGATCTCAGCGAGCGGGAGGCGAAGGCGGCGGGCCTCGACATCCGCGATCCGCTCACCCAGCGCGTGCTCGGCTATGCATCGACGCTGATGGGTTTCCCGAGGCATCTCAGCCAGCATGTGGGCGGCTTCGTCATCACCCGCTCAAGGCTCGACGAGGTGGTGCCGATCATGAACACCGCCATGGACGGGCGCACGCAGGTGGAGTGGGACAAGGACGATCTCGATGCGCTCGGCATCCTCAAGATCGACATCCTGGCGCTTGGCATGCTGTCCTGCATGCGTCGAGGGCTTGATCTCCTGCACGAGCACTACGGTATGCGCCATTCTCTGGCCTCGATCCCGAAGGAACAGGCCAGCGTCTACGATATGATCGTCCGTGCCGATACGATCGGGGTCTTCCAGATCGAGAGCCGGGCGCAGATGAGCATGCTGCCGCGGCTGAAGCCCAGGGAGTTCTACGATCTCGTCATCGAGGTGGCGATCGTCAGGCCCGGCCCCATTCAGGGAGACATGGTCCATCCCTATCTCCGCCGCCGGCAGAACAGGGAAAAAGTCACCTATCCCAAGGAGGAACTGCGACAGGTGCTGCATCGCACGCTCGGCGTCCCTCTCTTTCAGGAACAGGCAATGAAGATCGCCATCGTCGCAGCCGGGTTCTCGCCCACCGAGGCAGACAAGCTGCGTCGGGCCATGGCGACCTTCCGCCGGGTCGGCACCATCCATTCCTTCCGCCAGAAGATGATCGAGGGCATGGTCAAGCGTGGCTACGAGGCAGATTTCGCCGACCGTTGCTTCAGGCAGATCGAAGGTTTCGGCGAATACGGCTTTCCCGAAAGCCATGCCGCCTCCTTTGCCCTGCTCGTCTATGCCTCCTGCTGGCTGAAGGCCTGGTATCCGGACGTGTTCTGCGCGGCCATCCTCAACTCCCAGCCCATGGGTTTCTACGCTCCCGCACAACTGGTTCGGGATGCGCGCGATCACGGCGTGGAGATCCGGCCTGTCGACGTCAACCACTCCTTCTGGGATTCGACGCTGGAGGAGGCAAGCTTCGATCCGCGCCGCATCGCGCCGCGCCATGCCGAAATGCGAAATGTGATCCGCACGAAGAGAGCCGTGCGGCTCGGCTTCCAGATGGTCAAGGGCCTGAACCGGTCCGACATGGTGGCGCTCGCCGCCGCCCGGAACGACGGCTATACCTCGGTGCGTGATCTCTGGCTTCGCTCCGGTATCGGGCGCGAGGCAATCGAAAAGCTCGCCGATGCCGATGCCTTCCGCTCGCTCGGCATCGACAGGCGCGAGGCGCTCTGGGCGGTTCGGGCGCTCGATGAAGGCGGGGCCGCGGAAAGCCTGCCGCTCTTTGCGGCAATCGAGAATGACAGCCAACCAGGCCGCTCTGTCGAGCTTCAGAACGAACCCTTCTTCGCCGTTCCGCGCATGTCGGACGGCGAGGCCGTGGTGCAGGATTATCGCAGCCTCTCCCTCTCGCTCAATGCGCATCCGGTTCAGTTCTTGCGGCCCGAACTGGCGCGGAGCCGTATCCTGCCGGCCGCCGCCCTCGCGGAGACCGGCAACAACCGCGTCGTCTCCGTCTGCGGTCTCGTTCTCGTGCGCCAGCGCCCGGGTTCGGCCAAGGGCGTGATCTTCATGACGGTAGAGGACGAGACGGGTGTTGCAAACATCATCGTCTGGCCGAAGGTCTTTGCCGTCTACAGATCGGTCGTGCTCGGTTCGCGCCTCGTGGAGATCAGGGGCCGGCTTCAGAAATCGGATGGGGTCATTCACGTGGTCGCGGCGGAGGTGATCGATCGCTCGCCCATGCTCGCCCGGCTCTCTGATGGTGCGGCCATGCTCGACAGCCTGTCACGGGCCGACGAGGTGAAGCGCCCGGTCGTGGAGCAGCGCATCAAGCGGGCGCGCACCAGTGCCGCTCAGGACCTCTTCCGGGAAATGCCGGAGCTGATCGACGACATCAACAGGGTCATGCCGAAGGGGCGGAACTTCCAGTAGCCGGATTCAGGAATCGCTGCCAGCCGGCAAAGCCGCGAGATGGGAAAATTCTGTGACCACCTTCTCGTAGACGTCGCGCTTGAAGGCGACGATCAGGCCAGGAAGGTCCTGCATCGGCTTCCAGTCCCAGGCGTCGAATTCGGCAGTGTGGCCGCCGGGCGGCGGATTGATCTGGATCTCGCTTTCATCGCCGGTGAAGCGGAAGGCGAACCAGCGCTGTGCCTGACCGCGGAACTTGCCCCTGAGCCCGATCCCGATCAGATGCGGCGGCAGGTCGTAATGAATCCAGTCGCTGGCGCTTGCGAGAAGCGTCACGCTCTTCATCCCCGTTTCCTCGTAGAGCTCGCGATAGGCGGCTTCGAGCGCATCCTCGTCCGCGTCGATGCCGCCCTGCGGCATCTGCCAGAGCTGTGGCGAGCCGTCATATTCGGAATTGCCGACGGGAATCCGGCGGCCGGCCCAGACGAGACCATCGGAATTCAACACCATGATACCGACACAGGGACGGTAGGGCAGGTCTTCCGCCTTCACGGTTCCGCGCTCTGTTTCGGGCTCTTTCATGTCGTTCCTCAATTGGCGGCGACGCTGCCGCTCTTTTCCGTCGCGAGAGCGGAAACCCCGACGATCTCTATGCCACGCGTCGCGGCCTCTTCGCTCCATTCGGCAATGGCCGCGACGCTCTCATCAAAGGCAGACGCGACGCCGATTGCCGAGCCGTTCCGCCGGGCGATCCGTTCCAGCTCGTCGAGCTTTTCCAGCACCGCCTTTTCGTCGACGTTCTCGTCCAGCTGAACGTCGGCGAAGGCCGCCGGCATGTTCAGCGCCTTCGCATAGTGTCCGGACAGCGAACGGGCGGAGGTGCCGTCGTCGAGGAAAAGCAGCCCGCGTCCGGCAATATCCTTCATGACCGGGTCCATGGCATGCGTATCCGACAGGAAGCGGCCACCCATGTAATTCATGATGCCGGTATAATTGGTGATCTTGCCCATGGCCTTGTGAAGGTTCGCAAGATTCTTCTCCGGCGACAGCGAGGTCAGCAGCGCATCGCCACCCGGATCATTGTCCGGATAATCGAAGGGTTCGAAAGGCACCTGCAGAAGGATCTCATGCCCGCCGCGGCGGGCTTCCTGCATCCAGCGCTGCAGACTGTTGCCGCTGGCGGCAAAGGCGAGTGTCACTTCCTCGGGCAATTGCTTGATGGCGTTCTGCGTCCCTGTCTGGCTGAGGCCCAGGCCGCCGACCACGATCGCGACACGCGTACCGCGTGCGCCGGACCATGGCCGGGCATAGCGGTCGACTGGCCGCTGTCCGTCGACACTCACAATCGGCAGGCGGCCGAAGGCACTGTCTTCGAGAAGATTGTCGTCCGGCAGGGCTGCCATGCGTGGATCCTGGCCGATGCTGGTCGCATCCAGCAGAACGGCCCCGCTCTCATGCCTCTGGCCGGGGGAATATTTGGTCACCACCACGCCGTCATCTGTCAGCGTCTTGACGATATTGGCACCGGACCGGGCAGCACTCTTCTGCATGCCCGCGGGGTTGATCTCAGGCAGCGGCTCCACCAGGGGCTTTGGCGCCGTTTCGACGGCAGCGGTCTTCGCCGGGGTGGCGCCGGTGATCTCCGGAGAGGCGACCGGCTTCAACGCCGTTTCAGGCCTGAGGCTGAAGATCGAGAACCCGATGAGGCAGCAGAAGGCAACGCCACCGAGCAGGCGCCCCGGCGTCACGATGCGCCGGCGCTTGCCGCGCGGCGCGCGGTTCTGCCCCAATGGTTCGTTCAGGTCGATGTCCAATTTTTACCTGCGCGTCAGAATCAGCAATGGGCCCGTCGGTCGGCAGGCCAGATTCGTCTAGATTAAAACCTTATCCCGGTGCCAGCCTTGCGCCTCAGCGCACGGTCCCGGGGAAGTTCGGCAAGGAGAGGTCGCCGCCGACGCCCCTGAGGGGATCGGCGGCAGTCATCGGCTTACTGAGCGGCATCGGCCTTCTTGGTTTCGGCCGGAAAGGCCGCATCGGTCTTCTTTCCGCGCAGGAGATCGAGTGCATAATTCAACTGCACGTCGTCCTTCGCTTCCGGCGGAACATAGGCGGAAGAGCCGGAGCCCTCGGTCGTCTCGTTCTGACCCTTGATGTGACCGGGCAGGCTCGATTCACCCGCGGTCGTCACCTTGTCCTTCAGATCTTCGGGCAGGGGCTGCTCGACCTTGATGTCGGGCGTAATGCCGGTACCCTGGATGGAAGCGCCCGACGGCGTGTAGTAGAGCGCCGTCGTGAGGCGCAGCAGGCCGTTGTCGCCGAGCGGGATGATGGTCTGGACCGAGCCCTTGCCGAACGAGCGCGTGCCGAGAATGGTAGCACGGTGCTGGTCCTGGAGTGCACCGGCGACGATTTCCGATGCCGAGGCCGAGCCGCCGTTGATCAGCACGATGACTGGCTTGCCATCGGTCAGGTCGCCGGGGCCGGCGCTGAAGCGGCGGGTCTCTTCCGGATTGCGGCCGCGGGTGGAAACCACCTCGCCCTGCTGCAGGAAGGCGTCGGAAACATTGATCGCTTGGTCGAGAAGGCCGCCAGGGTTGAGGCGCAGGTCGAGAACATAGCCCTTCAGCTTGTCGGCCGGCACGTCCTTCTTGATCTGCGCAATCGCCTTTTCGAGATCGTCATAGGTCTTTTCCGAGAAGGAGATGATGCGGAGATAGCCGACATCGCCCTCGACGCGGGACTTGACCGCACGCACCGGAATGATGTCGCGGACGATGGTCAGCACGATCGGCTTTGCTTCGCCCTTGCGGATCAGCGACAGCTTGATCGGCGTGTTGACGGCGCCGCGCATCTTGTCGACCGCGTCTTCCAGCTTCATGCCGCGCACGGACTGTCCATCGATCTCGGAGATGTAATCGCCCGAACGCACGCCAGCACGTGCCGCCGGCGTATCGTCGATCGGCGTGATGACCTTGACGAGGTCGTTGTCCATGGTGACCTCGATGCCGAGGCCGCCGAACTCGCCCTTCGTCTGGGCCCGCATGTCCTCGGCATCCTTGGCATTCATGTAGCTCGAATGCGGATCCAGCGAGGAGAGCATGCCGTTGATGGCGTTCTCGATCAGCTTGTCTTCCTGCGGCGGCGTCACATACTGGGCGCGAACCCGTTCGAAGACATCCCCGAAGATCGACAATTCCTTATAGGTCGAAGCGCCGGCCGCCTGCGCGGGCACGCCGGCCGAATAGACCACGCTCATGGCCGTCGCACCCATCAGCGCGCCGACCAGAACCAGGGAAGCCCTACGTATCATTGTGTGCCTTTCCGATAGCCTTGGCGGCCCACCAGGGTTGGGAATCAACCGGTTTGCCGTCCTTCCGAAATTCAATGTAAAGGGTTGGGCGATCGGTTTCCAGCGCCAATGCCGTCGCGCTTGCCACTCTTTTTTCGCCCATGACTGCCAATGGTTCGCCTGCGAAGACGAACTTGCCCTGCGCGGTCTTCACCTGATCCATGCCCGTCAGCACGAGGTGGAAGCCGTCGCCGGTGTTCAGAATGATCATCTGGCCATAGCTGCGGAACTTCCCGGCATAGACCACGTGCCCGTCAGCCGGCGCCGTCACCAGCGCGCCGGGGGCAGCCACAAGCGTCATCCCTCGGGCCGGATGCCCGGTTCCGTCGTCGTCTCCGAACTGGCGGACGATGTCGCCATTGACCGGAAGCGACAGCTGGTGGGTTAGTTCCGAGAATGGAACGGCCGGTGCAATGCGGTTTTCGTCGGGATTGGCGAGCGCAAGCTCCCGTGACTTCTGCTTCTCCGTTTCGCTCATGCGGTTGCGTTCGGCTTCCGCCTTGCGGCTCGCTTCCGCTGCGGCGCGCGCCGAGGCGATGTCGCTTTCCAGCGATACGATCAGCTCGTCCATGCTGTTTGCCTTTGCCGCCAGTTCTTCCGCCCTCCGACGCTCGCTTTCGAGATCCGCGGTATTTCGTTCCGAAAGCGCCTGGTTGCGGGCGATCAGCAGGTCCATGCGCCGCTCTTCCTCGAGCCGGTTCGCCATGTCCGTGTTCAGATTGTCCTTCTCGGCAAGGATGTCCTGGCGCACCTTGGTCAGCGCTGCAAGGTCGGCGAGCAGGGTCTCCGTCTGATGGCGCATGCCCGGCACGACTGCGCCGAGCAGGATGGCGCTCCGCACCGAGGCAAGCGCATCCTCGGGCGTGACGAGGAGGGCAGGGGGCGGGTTGCGGCCCATGCGCTGCAGCGCGGCCAGCACTTCCGCCAGCATGCCGCGCCGCTCGTGGAGGGACGCCTTTATCTTCTTCTCATCGATCTCCAGCCCTGCGAGGCGCTTCGCGCCGGCTGCGATCCTGTCCTCGAAATCCCGACGCCGTGCAGCGGATTCGATGATCTTGGCGCGCAGCGATGCCGTCGTCTGCTTCAGCGCATTGATGTTGTCCTGGAGGCTTTTCACTTTCTCATCGGAAAGCGAGAGGGATTTCGCAACCGCCTCGAGCTCCGTCCGCGTCTTCCGCTGCTGCTCGATCAGCGCCTGCTCGCTATCGACGGCGGGCTGGGCGGCAAGTCCAACAGCTGCGGGCACTGAAGGAGCCGCAGTCTGGCCGAAGACGGGCTCGAGGGGAAGAACCGTGCAGGCGAGCGCAGTCAGGCACAGCGCCAGGCGCGCGCCTCTCCTCCCCATCAATCTCGCACACCATACGGTCATTGTATTTCCAGAGGTGCCATCGCCGGCCGGATGCATGCCTTTGCCAGTGCGAAGCGGCGACGATGCATCAGGAGTTAAGCTGATTTGTGTCAAAATACCATTCAAGCCGGGAAAGCTTGCCCGGACATGGGCAGGTCAGACCCGGTGGTAGGGATGGCCTGAAAGAATGGTCACGGCGCGATAGAGCTGTTCGGCAATCAGGATCCGCACGATCTGGTGCGGCCAGGTCAGTTTGCCGAGGTTCAGCACGAGGTCTGCGCGCTGGTAGAGAGCGGGATCCAGGCCGTCCGCACCGCCGATCGCCAGCATCAGATCGCGCTTGCCGCCATCACGCCATTGTCCGATCTGCCCGGCAAGGGCCTGGCTGTCGAGCGCCTTGCCGCGTTCATCGAGAAGCACGAGGAGAGAGCCTTCCGGAAGCGCCTTCTCGATCATGGCCGCTTCTTCGCGTTTCCGTGTTTCGGGGTTCGAGGCGCGGCTTTCGGCGACCTCGACTGTTTTGGCAAACTCCAGACCCACGGCCGGTCCGCTCTTCACGAAGCGGTCGAGATAGCGGCCCGCGAGTTCCTTCTCGGGCCCGGCCTTCAGCCGCCCGACGGCAAACAGCGTGATCCGCATCCCATCACCATCCCAAGCGGCCAGCCGGTCCCGGCGGGGCCGCCGTCCGGGTCAGTGGCGTGTTTCCTCGTCCAGATCCGGCTGGCCCCACATCTTTTCCAGATTGTAGAACTCGCGGATCTCGGGGCGAAACACATGGATGATGATGTCACCGGTGTCAATCAGCACCCAGTCGCCGGCTTCGAGGCCTTCGACCCGGGCTCCGCAATAACCTTCATCCTTCATGTCGGAAATCAGGTGATCGCAGATCGCCGAGACATGCCGGCTCGAGCGGCCGGAGGCGACGACCATGTAGTCGCCCAGCGCGGACTTCCCGGCAATGTTGATGGTGACGATATCTTCTGCCTTGGAGTCCTCGAGGCTGGCGAGGACCAGTTCAAGAGCGCGGGCGGCGGCATCGGCGCCACGTTCCGGGCTTTTAGGGGCGGCGCTCGGCGCTTTCCCTTTGGTGTGTACCGTTGTCAGAGTCATTCCTTTCCTAGACGACGAAACAGGCACGTATGGCCGGCCATTGGCGGGCCTTTTCACACGGACACTGCGGACCGTTTGACAATTCACAGGTCCGACACTGTAAAGGTGGCATCAACTCTTTGCATTTTCAAGATCATGTGGCCTCAGTATACCCGTCCCGCTTTAAGGATGGGTGACATCTGGTGCATCCATACCCTATTTCGGCGAGCAGGACCGGAGCTTGCGCTCCCCTCATCGTTCCGTGCCATGCTGGCGGATCGCCGTCGAACTCAGCGACGAACGCGGTCCGTGGAGGAAGGTCCAGGCCGGCGGCTGCATATAGGCGAGCCGGGCCGCGTCGCTTTCCTCGACACGCGCATCACTGAAACGCTGCGCCATCTTTGAGGAAAGGTAGGAAAGGGTCGAGCCCGGCCTGTCGACGACGGCGATCGGGAAGGTGCCGGCGATCTCCTGCCAGTTCTGCCAGCGGTGAAAGCTCTTCAGATTGTCGGCACCCATGATCCAGACGAAGCGTACGCCGGGGCGCAAGAGCTTCAACCGTGCAAGAATGCGGGCCGTATAGCTCTCTCCGAATGCCTGCTCGAAGGCGGTGACCTTGATGCGTGGGTCCGTGGCCAAGGCTTCGCTGGCAGCAAGGCGCTCTGCCAGCGGCGCAAGCCCTGCCTTGCTCTTCAGCGGATTGCCGGGCGTCACCATCCACCAGAGCTGCTGGAGCTGCAGCGAGCGGAGCGCGATTTCCGAAACCAGGAGATGGCCGGCATGCGGCGGATTGAAGGAGCCGCCGAACAGGCCGATCACCATGCCTTTCTCCGTATGCGGGAGAACGAGATGGCGACGGTCGATCGCGCGCTCCTCGATTTCGCTCAAGGCCGCGTCTGCCCCGTGCCGCGGACGCGGTACTTGAACGAGGTGAGCTGTTCCACGCCCACAGGGCCGCGGGCATGCATCTTGCCGGTAGCGATGCCGATTTCCGCCCCCATGCCGAACTCGCCGCCATCGGCAAACTGGGTCGAGGCATTGTGGAGGAGGATGGCGCTGTCGATCTCGTTGAAGAAGCGTTTCACGGCGGCGGGATCTTCTGCGATGACCGCTTCCGTGTGATGCGATGAGTAGGTGTTGATGTGCCGGATGGCGCCATCGATCCCGTCCACCACCGCTACCGAAATGATCGCATCCAGATATTCCGTCCGCCAGTCCTCTTCCGTTGCGGGCGTGAGCCCCGGAAGAGTGTCGAGAACCGCGGCGGATGCGCGGACTTCGCAACCGGCAGCCGACAGCGTTTCGATCAGCGGCTTCAGATGCGTGCCGATGCAGGCGCGGTCGACGAGAAGGGTTTCCGCCGAGCCGCAGATCCCCGTGCGCCTCATCTTGGAATTCAGAACCAGCGTTTTCGCCATGTCGAGATCGGCCGAGCCATCCACATAGACATGGCAGAGGCCTTCAAGATGGGCAAAGACCGGCACGCGGGCTTCCGCCTGCACGCGGGCGACAAGGCTCTTGCCGCCACGCGGCACGATCACGTCGATCGCATTGTCGAGGCCGCCGAGCATGAGGCCGACGGCAGCACGGTCGGCGACGGGGACGAGCTGGATCGCCGCCTCCGGCAGGCCGGCAGATTTCAGGCCTTCGACCAGACACGCGTGAATGGCGCGCGAGGAGAGAAGCGAATCCGAACCGCCGCGCAGGATGACGGCATTGCCAGCCTTGAGGCAAAGCGCTCCCGCATCTGCGGTCACGTTCGGCCGGCTTTCATAGATCACGCCGATCACGCCGAGCGGCGTGCGCACCCGTTCGATGTGAAGTCCGTTCGGCCTGTCCCATTCGGCGATCACCTCGCCCACGGGGTCCTTGAGGCCGGCAATGGCCCGGATGCCCTCGGCCATGCCTGCAATGCTCTTTTCCGAAAGCGTCAGGCGGTCGACGAAGGAGGCCGAAAGGCCGCTTCCTTCAGCTCGTTCGAGGTCTTGCCGATTTGCCGCAAGGATGTCCGCGCTGCGGGCGAGGATGGCTGCCGCCATGGCTTCGAGCGCCGCATTCTTGGTCTCCGTCGAGGCAATCGCAAGCGCCTGACTTGCGGCCTTGGCTCGGAGGCCCATGCCGGCCATCAGCGTCTCGACGTTCTCTTCTGCTATCGTCCGGTCAAGCACTGTACGCCTCCTCGGTACTGCCGCGCACCTTCGCCGTGTGGGCGCCGGTCATGACGAGATCATCCCGGTGGATCATGGCCGCCCGGCCGACATAGCCGAGGAGCGCTTCGATCTCCGCCGTCTTCCGCCCGGCAATGACACGGGCCTCGTCGGCATCATAGCCTGCGAGGCCGCGAGCGATCTCACGGCCGTCCGTACCGATGACTGCCACCGTATCGCCGCGGGAGAATTCGCCACTGACCTCGCGGATACCCGCCGGCAGCAGGCTCTTGCCGCCCTTCAGCGCCTGTTCGGCGCCTGCGTCCACGTGCAGCTTTCCCGCCGGGACCAGTTGCCCTGCAATCCAGGTCTTGCGGGCGGTGACCGGTGTTCCCGATGGCGCAAACCAGGAGGAGCGGGCGCCGTTCTCGATCGCTTTCACGGGATGATCGGGCTTGCCGGATGCGATGATCATGGCGCAGCCCGCTGACGTCGCGATCTTGCCCGCATCGATCTTGGTGCGCATGCCACCGCGGGAAAGCTCGGATGCCGCCCCGCCCGCCATGGCCTCGATCTCCGGCGTGATTGCCGGAATCGATTCGAGAAAGGCTGCGTTCGGATCGAGATGCGGCGGCGCCGTATAGAGGCCATCGATGTCGGAGAGGAGAACGAGAAGGTCAGCCCCTGCCATGGTCGCGACACGGGCTGCCAGCCGGTCGTTGTCGCCATAGCGGATCTCCGTGGTCGCCACCGTATCGTTCTCGTTGATGATCGGGACGGACCCCATCTTCAGGAGCTGGTTCAGCGTTTCGCGGGCGTTGAGATATCGCCGGCGTTCCTCAGTATCGCCGAGCGTCAGCAGGATCTGGCCGGCCACGATCTCATGGCGCGACAGACTCTCGGACCAGGCGCGCGCGAGCGCGATCTGGCCGACGGCCGCTGCCGCCTGGCTCTCTTCCAGCTTCAGCGTGCCGGATGGCAGCTTCAGCACGGAGCGCCCGAGCGCGATGGCGCCCGATGACACGACCAGCACTTCGGTGCCGCCTGCGCGCAGCTCCGCGATATCGTCGCACATGGCCTCGAGCCAGCGCGATTTCAGGCCGGTCGCGCGATCGACCAGAAGCGCCGAACCGATCTTGATGACGATGCGCCGATGCTTGGCGAGCGGCTTGCGGCCTGCCTTCATCTGATCAATCCTCTTCGTCCAGATCGTCACCGGCTTCCGGCTGAGCCGGGTTCTCGCGGTTCGGCAGTGCCGTTTCCTCGCCTTCGGCTGCAGCAACGATCACGTCACGCAGCGCGCGGAGGGCATCCGTCATGCCGGTGCCGGTCACGGCCGACAGCAGGAACACCTTCTGGCCGCAAGCCTTTTCCAGCTCCTTGGCCTTCTTCTTCAGGTCCTTTTCGTCGAGCACGTCAATCTGCGAGAGCGCCACGATCTCCGGCTTGTCGATCAGTTCGCCGCCATAAGCTTCCAACTCGTGCTTCACGGTCTTGTAGGCCTTGCCAACCTTTTCTTCCTGCGCGGAAACCAGATGCAGCAGCACGCGGGTCCGCTCCACATGGCCGAGGAAGCGGTCGCCGATGCCAACACCTTCATGCGCGCCCTCGATCAGGCCCGGAATGTCCGCCAGCACGAATTCGCGCCCGTCGATCGTGGCGACGCCGAGGTTCGGGTGGAGCGTCGTGAATGGATAGTTGGCGATCTTCGGCCGTGCCCGGGTGACGGAGGCGAGGAAGGTGGACTTGCCGGCATTCGGCAGCCCGACCAGGCCCGCATCCGCGATCAACTTCAGCCGAAGCCAGATCGTCTTCTCTTCGCCTTCGAGGCCGGGATTGGCCCAGTTCGGCGCCTGGTTGGTCGAGGTCTTGAAATGGGCATTGCCGAAGCCGCCGTTGCCGCCCTTGGCGAGCCGGAAACGCTGGCCTTCCTTGGTGAGGTCGCAGATCAGCGTTTCCGCGTCCTCTTCGAGGACCTGCGTTCCGACCGGCACCTTCAGCGTCACGTCCTCGCCATTGGCGCCCGTGCGGTTCCGACCCATGCCGTGGGTTCCGGTCTTTGCCTTGAAATGCTGCTGAAAGCGGAAGTCGATGAGGGTGTTCAAGCCGTTTACCGCCTCGATCCACACATCGCCGCCCCGGCCGCCATCGCCGCCATCGGGACCGCCGAATTCGATGAACTTTTCCCGCCGGAACGAGACCGACCCCGCGCCGCCATCGCCGGAGCGGATATAGACCTTGGCTTCGTCGAGAAATTTCATGGGTTCCGCCACTCGTTCGGTGCAATCATCGGATAATTAGGCTACTCGATATAAAAGGTGGGAGCGGAGGTCAAAGATTATCGTGAAATTCGTGAGCTATAATGTCCAGTATGGCATCGGCCGCGACGGGCGCTACGACCTCGAACGCATCATCGGGGAGGTGGAAGGTGCCGATGTCATCGCTTTCCAGGAGGTGACGCGGGGTTTCAACCGCAATGACTTCGCCGACATGGTCGCCGGCTTCGAGCAACTGCTGCCCGACTATTTCTCCGCCTTCCACGCGCCCGTCGATCTCTATCTGGACAGCACCAAGGTGGATGGTGGACGGGTAAACAGGCGCTTCCAGTTCGGCAACTTGATCCTCTCGCGTCACCCGATCCTGTCGATCCGCGGCATTCTCCTTCCCCGCAGCCTGACCTATGACCGGCTGAACCTGCAGCGTGGCGCCCTGGAATGCGTGATCGCCCTGCCATCGGGGCCGGTCCGCTTCTATTCGCTGCATCTCGACCACATGTCACCCGACGAGCGGATCGTCCAGATTTCCGCGCTCCGTCACTGGCTGACCGCGACGCCGCAGGAGGGGACCGCCGTCACGGGCGCTGTCGAGTTCGGCACGGTCGATAGCCCGGCGCCGGAGGACTACATAGCCCTTGGCGATTTCAACCTGCAGCCGGGATCACCGGAATATCAGGCTCTTTTCGGGCATCGGGACGTGTTCTATGGCCGCTCTCTCCGGCGTGGCTGGCCCGTCGATGCGATGGATTATCTTGAGCGCTATACGAATGAGAGCCACAGCTGGCTGGACGAGGGCGGTGAGCGGATGATGCTCGACTATGCACTCGTCAGCCCGACGCTCGTACCCCGGCTGCGCGATGCACGCGTGGACGAGACGGCGCAAGGCTCCGACCATCTGCCGCTCTGGGTGGAACTGGCCTGACGGATCGTCAGGCCAGTCTTTGCCGTCAACGCCCTTCGTAATGCCCGCCATCGAGGCGGGTTTCGATCAGCGTCTTCATTTCGCCGCGCGCCTGGCAGAACACCTCGCGGCAGCCCGTGACGCGAAAGCCCAGTCCCGCCAGGATCCGGAAGCTCGCCGGATTGTCAGACAGCACGGAGGCGAACAGGGTTTCCTCCGGCGCCTGCGCGAAGAAAGCCGAAACGACCGCTTCGACCGACTCGCGCCCATAGCGCTCACCCCAGAACTGCGGCGCCAGCCAGTAGCCCAGCACCCAGTCTTCGCCCATGCGCTCGATCGAGACCACGCCCATGTCCGGCCCGCCGGCCCGGCCGACGATCAGGGTCCAGCCGGACAGCACGCCGCTTGCGCGCGGCAGCAGCCATTCGAGCGCATCCTGCCGGTCGTAGGGGAAGGGCAGGGACGGCAGCATGCGAGCCACCTGGAACCGGTTCAGGTGCTCGGCCATCATGCTCGCATCATCGAGCCGTGGCTGGCGAAGGACGAGCCGTTCCGTTTCGAGGGAAGGCAGCCAGGGCAGCGCAAAGCCGCCCCGGCATTCCTGAAAAATCTTCGGCGCGATCATCGTGCACCTCCCCATGTCCGGAGCGACATCCAGGTCTTGCGGTCGAGCCTGTACCATTCGACGGGTACGCGCCCGCCGGCGGCAAGGCTCTCGACCATGCCGGTACCCTGGAACTGGAAGCCGCACTTCTGGATGACCCGGCGCGAGCCGATATTGGTGACCCGGCAGCGAGCATCGATCTGGGTCACCCATTCCCGCGTGCGGAAGACCATGTCGATCAGTACCTGCGCCGCCTCGGTCATGTAACCCTGGTTCCAGAAAGGCTGGCCGAGCCAGTAGCCGAGCTCGACGCTCGTTTCGTCCACGGGTTCTATGCCGCAGCAACCGAGGAAGTGACCGTTCTCGCCGAGTGTAATGGCATAGACGCATTTGCCGATCTCGCCCACTTTCGCGCGTCGCACGAAATCGGCGGCATCGTTTGCCGTATAGGGATGCGGCATACGCGAGACCATGGTGGCGACATTGGCGTTATTGGCGAGATGGGCAAGCGCGTCGATATCGTCGATGTGGGGTGCTCTCAGCACCAGCCGTTCCGACAACAGGACGGGGCAATCGCTTCTTGACCTCTCGGGCCTCAGCCGTTCTTCGGGGAGCCGGGATGGCCCCTCTCTCAACAATTCCTGTTGCATGGTTCAGTCCTCCTGGGTTTGCCCGGTTCCGCCTCGGATTTCGGGCATAGAAAAAGGGAGATGGGGCGGCGCCTCATCTCCCTTTTCGGATGGACTGGACCTTGCGAGGGTCAGCCGGGTCGATGAGACGCCGGCTGCTTGCAAGGGCTTCCGGCTTTATTCCGCAGCTTCCGCTTTCGGCATTACAGACACGTACACGCGACCATTGGCCTTCGTACGGTAATTCACATTACCGGCGGTCAGCGCGAAAATCGTATGGTCCTTGCCAAGGCCGACGTTCTGGCCCGGATGCCACTGCGTGCCACGCTGGCGAACGATGATGTTGCCGGGAATGACGGCTTCGCCGCCGAACTTCTTCACGCCAAGGCGCTTGGATTCAGAATCGCGACCGTTGCGCGAAGAACCGCCAGCTTTTTTGTGTGCCATGGGATATC
>CAMFHT010000013.1 GCA_945952245.1 uncultured Rhizobium sp.
GGCAATGGGCGGAGCGGAAGCTGGTGAAATCGTGATTGCCGACGAGGCGCTGCGCCGCTTCGTGCATGGCCCCTGCATCGAGTGCCTTCGGCACCCACCAGGCACGCCCTGCCTCCACCGTCAGCGGTGCCGGTCGGTTGATGATGCGGTAAAGATAGTGCCGCTTGATCGCAGAAAAACGCGCATCGAAACTGTCCGGTACCGCCGCGACCGCGAGCACGGAGACACGCTCCTGCCGCAGCGCCAGATGAGCATTGAGCGCATTGCGGAGCTTGTCCTCGCGCCATGTCCGCTGCAAGTCCACATGAGCAACCTGGCCGAGGGCATGCACGCCGGAATCGGTGCGCCCTGCGCCACGGATGGAGACGGTTTCCCCCGTCAGCGACAGGACAGCGCCTTCGAGCGCGCCCTGCGCGGACGGCCCGTTTTCCTGCCGCTGCCAGCCCACATAGGGCCCGCCGTCATATTCCACGAGAAACCGGTAGCGCGGCATCAGGAGAGCCTCGTTCCCTTGGGCAGGGGCGCCCCGCGCAGGAAATCGTCTATCGCAAGCGCCCTGCCGCCGGCCTTTTGAAGACGCAGAAGCCGGACAGCGCCGCTGCCGCAGGCGATCCTGCCCTGATCGTCGATCGCTGTGCCGGCCGGGCCTTCGCCATGGGCAAGCTCCGTCTCCAGCACCTTTACGCGCTCAGCCTTGCCACCTGCCGAAAGCTCGAACCAGGCGCCCGGAAAGGGCGACAAGCCGCGGATGTGGTTGTGAACCTCGCTGGACGGGCGGCTGAAGTCTATGTGGCTCTCCGCCTTGTCGATCTTCGCGGCGTAGAGAACGCCCTGCCCCGCCTGCTCGGTCAACGGCAGGTCATCGGCCTCGAGCTTGCCAATTGCCTCGACCATCAGCCGCGCGCCGGCCTGCATCAGCGCATCGTGCAGCTCGCCGGCCGTGGTGTTTGGCCCGATGGCAACGCGGACGGCGGCGCCGACAGGGCCGGTATCCAGCCCCTTGTCCATCTTCATGACCATGACGCCGGTCTCGGTGTCGCCCGCCATGATCGCCCGCTGGATCGGGGCAGCACCCCGCCAGCGCGGCAGGAGCGAGGCATGGCCGTTATAGCAGCCGAGGCGTGGCGCGTTCAGCACGGCTTCCGGCAGGAGCAGGCCATAGGCGACGACCACGGCGACATCGGCCTCGAGCGCCGCAAAGGCCTGCCGGTCTTCCTCCGCCTTGAAGTTCAGCGGCGTACGCACGGGAATGCCACGTGCTTCGGCAGCCTGATGAACGGGCGATTTGGTGAGGTCGAGGCCCCGTCGTCCTGCCGGGCGCGGCGGCTGCGAATAGACGGCCACGATCTCGTGGCCCGCATCGGCAAGAGCTGCCAGCGTCGCGACGGCGAAATCCGGCGTTCCCATGAAGACGATGCGCAGGGCCATGGCAGGCTCTCCTTCTCGCGGCAAAGGCCGGATCAGATCTTCGACTTCGCAGCCTTGGTGAACTTGCGGATTACCATTTCCCGCTTCAGGCGCGAGATGTGGTCGATGAACAGCGTGCCGTTGAGGTGATCGATCTCGTGCTGCAGGCAGGTCGCCAGCAGTCCGTCGGCCTCCAGCGTCTGCTTCTCTCCGGCTCGGTCGACATAGGTGACCGTCACGCCCGCCGGACGTTCCACCTCGGCATAATAGTCGGGAATGGAGAGGCAGCCCTCTTCATAGGTCGAGCGGGCATCCGTAGAGGCAACGATTTCCGGATTGAAGAAGACGAGCGGCGTCTTCTCCTCGCCTTCCCTCGACACGTCGATGACGACGAGGCGGCGCGGAACGCCGATCTGGACAGCAGCAAGGCCGATGCCGGGCGCATCGTACATGGTGGCAAGCATGTCGTCCGCGAGTTGCAGGCTTTCGGCATCGATGCGCTCCACCGGCTTGGAAACCTGGCGGAGCACGGGATCGGGGAGGATGATGAGCGGCTTGATGGTCATGGCACTTCCCATAACCGATCTTTTTCGCCGTGGGAATTCGGAAGCGCCGCCCCCTCAGGGATTTTTCGCATCCTCCTTGGGATGGGCGAGCGCGCCCCGTTTATGCAGACCTGCGGATCTGGCCCGCACGGTCGGCATCACGGGCAAGCCGTTCGGCGCTCCGCGTCCGGAAGCCCTTCATGGCATCCACCAGCTGCTCGACCTCCTTGCTGAGACTGCCCGTCTGGGCAGAGCTTTGCTCGACCATATCGGCATTCTGCTGGGTGATGTCGTCCATGTTCATGATCGCCGCGCTCACCTCACGCAGGCCGCCCGACTGGTTCTGTGCGGCGGAGGCGATATTCGTGACGATGGAGTTGATCTCGCCGATGCGGGCGATGATGTTCTGGAGCGCGCTGCCGGCCTCGTTGACGAGGCTGACGCCGTTCTCCACCTGTCCCGAGCTCTGCGAAATCAGCGTCTTGATTTCGCGGGCGGCGCTGGCGCAGCGCTGAGCAAGCTCGCGCACCTCCTGCGCCACGACCGCAAATCCGCGACCCGCTTCGCCCGCCCGGGCTGCCTCGACGCCGGCATTGAGCGCCAGAAGGTTTGTCTGGAAGGCGATTTCGTCGATCACGCCGATGATCTTGGAGATCGAATCCGAACTCTTCTCGATTTCCCCCATGGCGCTGACCGCCTTGGTGACGACTGCACCGGAACTCTTGGCCTCCGCGAGAGCCTGTCCGACGGCCTCCGAGGCCTTGCGCGCACCCTCCGCGGTCGCCGTCACGTTCGCCGTCAGCTCCTGCAGGGCTGCGGTGCTCTCCTGGAGACCGGATGCCTGCTGCTCCGTCCGGCGTGCGAGATCGTCGGTCGCCGTGGCAATGGACGAGGTGCTGCTGAGGATGGTGTTTGCCGTGTGACGCACCAGGGACAGCGTGCCGCGCAGTCGCTCGGCCGCCTTGTTGTAGTCCGTCACGAGATCGTGGAATTCTTCACCGAGATCATCCGCAAGCCGGCTTTCGAGATCGCCGCGGGAGAAGGCATCGAGCGCTGCGGTCAGGGCCTCCATCGCGTCGCGCTGGCGTGTCTCGATCTCCTGGCGCTCGGTTTCAGCCTGGTTGCGCTCGTGCTGGAGAATGTCGAGATAGACGGAGATCGAGTAATCCATGTCGAGGATGGCGGCCTTGACCAGAACGGCAACCTCGTTGGCAAGCTGGCCGGCCTTGCTGCGACCGAAACGGGAGGGCCAGCGCTTCTCGATGACGGTGTGGATGAGTTTTTCGAGAAGCAGCCCATAGCCACCGATATACCAGCGGGGCTCGAGCCCGATCCGGGCATGGGCTGCGCCGATCAGGTTCACGGCCTCCACATAACGGGCGTCGTATTTGCCGGAGGTGACGAGACCCCAATGCGCCTTCTGGCGCGTCTTCGCCCCCTGCATATGCGCATCGCTGCGGAAGAAAGCCGCCGTCTCGGGCACTGAACGGACCTTGGCGTAGAAGTCGTCGAGAGCCGCATCGAGGGATGCATCGACGACGGGGCCGAGCGTTGCAAGCGTCTTCCGGCCGGCTTCATCGAGACCCAGAAAACCCAAGCGTGTATCCAGATCCTTCTTGGCAGCGGCCGTATCCATCGAAAACTCCTTCAGAGGCGAACAGGCAAAGCCCAAGCCTTTCAATGTCATCCCGAGTACAAACAGACGTTTTTGGTAAAGTTTGAATTAACTGCTGATTGTCACTTTTAACGATCGTCAGTCTGCACGGTGCACGGGAAATCTGCCAAACAAGCGTGGCGAGCAATAAGCCTGTGGCGCGAGCGCTTGCGGATTGACCTTGTTCATGATTTGATCTCGCTCCCGCGGAATATTTTTCTGGTGTTTGATGTTCGATTCCCTGTCTCCCTTTCTGGCCGGCCCGTCGGGCAAGACAATTGCCGTGCTTGCTGCCGGGCTCGCGCTGATCCTGGTCGGCCTTGCATGCCTTCTCGCCAGCCGCGTCAGGGGACAGTCCGGCGCGATGCAGCAGCTTCTGCAATCGAATGCGGAGCTGCAGGGCCGGCTTGCCTCGATGACGGACATGCTGAGCCAGCGCCAGCAGGAGCTGAACACCTCGCTCGCGACACGGATCGACGGACTGACGGGCCGGATCGGCACGACGCTGCAGGCGCAGGCGCAGGCAACGCACCAGAACCTGCAGCACCTCCACCAGCGCCTCGCCGTCATCGACGCCGCGCAGAACAACATCCAGACGCTTGCCAAGGACATGGCCGGCTTGCAGGCAATCCTCGCCAACAAGCAGACGCGCGGTGCCTTCGGCCAGGTTCGGATGGAGGCGATCGTGGCCGACGGCCTGCCTCAGGGCGCCTATGCCTTCCAGGCGACGCTTTCCAACCAGACCCGTCCGGACTGTGTAATCCGCATGCCGAATGGAGCGCCGGGCCTCGTCATCGACGCCAAGTTTCCGCTCGAGGCATGGAATGCCTTCCGCCAGGCACGGGAACCCGAGCGACGGCAGGCCGCTGCCCAGCAATTTCGCCGCGACATGGATCTTCACATTCGCACGATTTCGGAAAAATACCTGCTGCCCGGCGAGACGCAGGAGACCGCCTTCCTCTTCGTCCCCTCGGAATCGATTTTCGCCGACATCCACGAGAGCTTCGAGGCGATCGTTCAGAAGGCGCAGCGCGCGCGCGTCATGATCGTCTCCCCCTCTCTCCTGATGCTCTCGATCCAGCTCATGCAGGCCATGCTGAAGGACCAGCGCATGCAGGAACAGGCGCATATGATCCAGGCGGAGGTGGGTGCACTGATGCAGGATCTCGCGCGCCTCGACGAGCGCGTCGGCAAGCTGCAGACGCATTTCTCGCAGGCGCAGAAGGACGTGGACGGGATCGTCACCACGACCACAAAGATCAGCCGACGCGGCGAGCGGATCACCGAGCTCGATCTCGCGCCATCGCTTCAGCCGGGCCATACATCGGTGTCCGGAGAGGATGCTGCCCGTTTCGCCGAGAGCCGGACCGGCAATTTGCGCCTGCGGGTGGTTGACGAGGACTAAGCGTCTCGGGCACTGTCCGCGAAAATCACGCCCACTATGGACCTTGCCCCATGATCACCGTTCTCGGCTCCATCAATATGGACCTCGTCGCCACCGTGTCCCGTCTGCCGAAGCCGGGCGAGACCGTGACGGGCCATACCTTCACCACGGCTGCCGGCGGCAAGGGTGCGAACCAGGCTCTCGCCGCCCAGCGGGCCGGCGCGCAGGTCCGGATGGTGGGCGCTGTCGGAGACGACCCGTTTGCCGCCCAGGCGACCGCGATGATGCATGTCGCCGCCGTTGACATGCGGGGCGTCAAGAACTCGCCAAGCCCGACCGGCACCGCCGTCATCCTCGTCGGCGGAGACGGCGAGAACATGATCGCGGTCGTTCCGGGTGCCAATGGCACTGTTTCCTCCGAGGATGCGCGTGCCTGCGTTTCGACCATGAAGAAGGGCGACTATCTTCTCGTGCAGCTGGAAACGCCTGAGGAGGCCGTCGATACGGCGCTGGACGCGGCACGCGCTCGTGGCGTCATCACTGTCATCAACATCGCGCCACTCACCGCGCGCGCGGCAGAACTCGGCCGCAAGGCGGATATCGTGATCGCCAACGAGACAGAATTTGAGCTGCTGGCGGGCGGCAAGAGCCTGAATGCAGACGAGCGGATTGCCGCCTTGAAGAGGCTGCATGCCGAGAACGGCCAGACCATCATCGTGACGCTCGGCGCAGAAGGCGTCGTCGCCATCCGCGAGGGACAGCTGCACCGGGCGCAGGGCCTGAAGATCGAACCGGTCGATACCGTCGGTGCAGGCGATACGTTCTGCGGCTATTTCGCGGCCTCGCTGGAAGGGGGCCTGCCCTTCGACAAGGCGCTTCGCCGCGCAGCCGTCGCGGGCTCGCTCGCCTGCACGAAGGCCGGCGCCCAGCCCTCCATTCCCCTGGCGGCGGACGTCGATGCCGCGATCTGAGGCGGCATCATTTTTTTAATGTTTCATATCTAATTTAGAGACACCGCGGCACTCGGTCGTGCCGCGCTTCAGGAAAGGTGTCTCTGATGATCCGCTTCCGCAGCTCGCTTGCGTTCCGGCTGAACATCGTCACGCTCTTGGCCATAACGCTGGTGTTGGCTGCGGGCAATTGGTATGCCGTCTCGCGGACCCGGGCCTATGTCGAAGGCCTGATCACCGACGAGGCACTGACGCAGGCCGCCGCAGCGGCCAGCCGTGTTACCAACCATATCGTACACGCGAAGACCACGGCGGCGTCGATCAAGACGCTGACGGAGGATGCATTGGCGCAGGGCACCTTCGACCGCACGTCGTTGACCAATCAATTGAAGAGCCTGCTTGCGCAGGACGCCTTCTACTTCGGCACGTGGATACAGGAGGAGCCGGATGCCTTCGACGGCAAGAGCGCATCCTTCAGGGCCGATGTCGCTTCCGGCAGCACGCCCTCGGGCCTTTACCAGCCTTACTGGACCCGTGGTCAGGACGGCAAGTTCAGCCTGGCGGGTTCCGAAGGCGACTATCAGGCCGCCTATTACGTGGAGCCGAAGGCAGCCGGCGGCGGCGTGCTCATCGAACCCTATTCGGAGCCGCAGGCGAACAACGCGACCATGTCCTCCGTCGCCTATCCCATCATGAAGGATGGCCGGTTCGCCGGTGTGGCGGGGGTCGACTTCCTGTTGACCACGCTATCCCAGCAGCTCGCCGAGACCCGCGTGCTCGATGCCGGCAATGTCTATCTCGTGTCGCAGAAGGGCCGCTGGCTCGTCGCGCCCGATGCGGCAAGCCGGATGAAGGATTACGGCGCAAACGACAGGCAGGCGATCATGGATGCCCTGCAGACCGGCAGCAGTTCTGTTGCAATCGACATCCAGGGCGCAAGCGGTGGCCGTGTGCTGAAGATCTACTATCCCTTCGACGTCGAGGACCTGAAGGCGCGCTGGCTGATCCTGATCGAACTTCCGATGACGACCGTCCGGTCTGCCATGGACAGCCAGACGAGAATGATGATCTGGAGCGGTCTGCTGACCCTTCTGGCGGCCCTGACGTGCCTGTACCTTGCTCTCAATCGCTTCGCGCTGCGCCCGCTCGCCTCCCTGTTGGAGGACGTGGCACTCCTTTCCAGGGGAAACTATGAGGGCTCCGTCGCCAGTCGGGACAGGAAGGATGAGATCGGAGCCGTCGCCCAGGCGCTGGAAGGTCTGCGGGAGGATCTTTTGAAATCGCGCCGGCTGGCGGCCAAGGCGGAAATGGACAGGGAGCGTGCGGACCTAGAGCGCGAGCGGAACGAAGTGCGCATGGTGATCGCAGGGGAAACCGCCATGCAAGTCGTCGCCGTCCTGGGAAATGGGCTCTCGGAGCTTTCGCAGGGCAATCTCTCCTATCGCATAGAGGAAGAATTCACCGGGCACTACAGCGGCTTGAAGGAAGACTACAACCAGGCGCTCTTCAGCCTCGAGGAGAGCATTCATTCGCTGCAGGAAACGGCGCTCGGCATAACAGCCGAAGTGGAGCGGATGCATGAGAGCGCCGAGCGGCTTTCCGGGCGGACGGAACGGCAGGCACACTCCCTTCAGGAGACACTCACCTCCATGCAGAACATGTCCAGACAGGTCCATGCCACGTCACAGAGTGCGCGGGAGGTCGCGGCCATGGTGGAACGAGCCTGCGCCCGTGCCGAGCAATCCCGGGACATCGTCCAGAAAGCGACCCGGTCCATGGAAGGAATTTCCGAATCCGCAGGCCGTGTCTCCCAGATCATCGGTGTGATCGACGAGATCGCCTTTCAGACGAACCTGCTCGCTCTCAACGCCGGCGTAGAAGCGGCGCGCGCGGGCGAGAGCGGCCGCGGTTTCGCGGTCGTTGCACAGGAAGTCAGGGCGCTCGCCCAGCGGTCCGCGCAAGCGGCGAAGGAAATCAAGACGCTGATCACCGAGTCCGGAGAAGAAGTCAGGCTTGGTGTATCCTATGTCGACCAGACCGGTGACGCGCTTGCCGACATCGCAAGCCAGATCGAGGACATCAACCGGATCGCACGGCAGATCTCGACCTCTGCATCCGAGCAGACCGCAGGGCTTGCCGGCGTCAGCTCCGCCATGGCCGACATGGATCAGGTGACACAGGAAAATGCGGCCATGGTGCAGGACACCTCAGCCGCAACCGTGGAACTGGCTGCGCGAACGAGCCGGTTGTCACACATCGTCTCACGCTTCCTCGTCCGCGGACAGCCGACTGCATCCCCGGATTTGCCAGATGCAGCCGCCATACCAAAGAGCCGTCGCCGGGCTTGAGGGCAAAACCCCGCAGCCCGGTTGTCAGATGCGGGCGAAGCGCTCGATCAGCAGGTCGAAGAAGCCGTCCGCATCCACCTTGCGGATGACGCGCACATTGCGCTTGCGGTCCGTGACGTGCCACCAGTCGATGACGGTCATGCCGGCGGTCAACTCCGAATCCGTCTCGATCTCGACATTGCAAACGCGGCCGTCGAAGAGCTCCGGCTTGAGCAGATAGGCGATGACGGTCGGATCATGCAGCGGGCCGCCGTCGGAGCCATACTTCTCGACGTCGAAGCGCTCGAAGAACTCAAGCATTTCCACCATGGCGATGGCCGGTGCAGAGCCGATGGCGCGCATGCGGGCCACGCGGTCCTTGCGCGTGAGCAGCTGGTGCGTCACGTCGAGCGGCATCATGACGATCGGGATGCCCGAGCCGATGACGATCTTGGCGGCTTCCGGATCGACGTAGATGTTGAATTCGGCAGCGGGCGTGATGTTGCCCCCCTCGGAAAAGCCGCCGCCCATCATGACGAGTTCGCGTACGCGCGGTGCGATGTCCGGCGCGCGCTGAAGGGCGGTGGCAATGTTCGTCAGCGGGCCGAGCGTGCAGAGGGTCACGCTGCCGGCGGGCTCGCTGCGCAGGGTCTCGATGATGAAATCGACAGCATGCCGGGACTGCAGGCTGTAGGTCGGCTCCGCCAGTTCAGGGCCGTCGAGGCCGGTCTTGCCGTGCACGTGTTCCGCCGTCACCAGGGGCCGTTTCAGCGGGCGGTCGCAGCCGGCGAAAACCTTGACCTCGGGCTTGTTGCAAAGCTCGCAGAGGATCAGCGCATTGCGGGAGGTGTAGCTCAGCGGCACATTGCCGGCGACCGTGGTGATGCCGAGAAGATCGATCTCCCGGGGGCTGCCGAATGCCAGGAATATGGCCGCCGCATCGTCCTGGCCGGGGTCCGTATCGATGATGATCTTGCGCTTCTCGCTCATGCTTATCCGTCCGTTACCGCCTTGGGCGGCCTTGTTATTATCCTGTCCCGTTCCGGGGTGCCGCAAAGAGACGGGGAGGACGCGGCATTGTCAAGCGTCAGGATTAGGGGATGCCGGTGATTTGCAGCACTTCGATCCAGAGCGAGCCGAAGCGCCGCGCGCGCTTGCAAGCTGCAGGCGAGCCCACCATATTAGTTCGGCAGGATGCCCGCTGAACGGGGTCCTGCACGGTCGCTTGAGCACAAGGACTTGGACAGATGAGCCGCATGACACCCTTCGCTAGCCCGCTGCTGCTGGGTTTTGACGCCATGGAGAAGACGCTGGAGCGCATTGCCAAGGCCAGCGACGGATATCCGCCCTACAACATCGAACGCCTCAGGAAAGACCCGGCGGAGAACCTCCCGGAGCGCCTGCGCATCACGCTCGCCGTCGCCGGATTCTCGGAAGACGAGCTCGATGTCACCACGGAAGAAAACCAGCTCGTCATCCGCGGGCGCCAGCAGGATCAGCCGGACCGGGAGTATCTCTACCGCGGAATTGCCGCCCGCCAGTTCCAGCGTATGTTCGTTCTCGCCGAGGGCATGCAGGTGATGGGCGCGACGTTGCGCAATGGTCTGCTTTCGGTCGATCTGATCCGTCCGGAACCCGAGCGCATGGTGCGAAAAATTAACATTTCGGTCTCAAACTGAGGCAACGGCAAGAAGCGCCGAAACCCTTTTCTGGAGGGACCGGAACCATGATGAAAGACATCACCTCGCACCTGACCCAGTCGGAACTCGCGCATCTCGGCGCAGGCGAAGTGGGCTATATCCGCAAGATGCGCTCGGATGAAGTGTCGCGCTGCTTCCCGGAAGCACCGGCGATCGATCCGGCACTCGATCTGTGGGCCCTGTTCGGCGCCGACGGCACGCCGATCCTCCTGACCGACAACCGGTCCAGCACCTTCTTCAAGGCTGCCGAGGACGACCTCAAGACGGTCAGCCTTCACTAACCATACGACCGAATTGCGAGCCGGCGCATCCTGCAGCCGGCTTGACCGTCAGGTTCTGACGAATGTCAGATAGGCCGAAGAACGGCCTTCCCGGCGGGCCTTGGCCTCGTATCGCGTGCCGGGCCATGTCGGATAGGGCGTCAACCAGTCACTGGCATTGCGCGCCGTCCACTCGAACCCGCCATGCCGGGCGCAGTGCTGCAGGGTCCAGTTCACATAGGTATCGATATCGGACGCGAAGCAGAACGTGCCACCGCGCTTGAGCACGCGGTGAAACCGCTCGAGATTGACCTCAGAGACGAAGCGCCGCTTCCAGTGCTTCTTCTTCGGCCAGGGATCGGGATAGAGCAGGTCGATCTGATCGATGCTCGACGCCGGCAGCCAGTCCAGGAGCTGCGTCGCGTCGTTGTCGTAGAGCCTGATATTGCGAAGACCGCCAGCTTCCACCTTTGCCAGCATCTTCGCCATGGAATTCACGAAAGGCTCCACGCCGATGAAGCCGGTTTCCGGCTGTTCGGAAGCCCGGTGCGCGAGATGCTCGCCACCGCCGAAGCCGATCTCGAGGCGTATGCGTGAGACCGGGACGGGGAACAGTTCGGAGAGGGAAGCGGGAGCAGGAGTGGCTAGGTCTATCTTCAGCTGAGGCAGGGCGGTTTCCATCGCCTCCACCTGCGCCTCGCGCAAGGGCTTGCCCTTGCGGCGCCCGTAGAATGCTTCCGTCGCCCGCTGGCGCCGTTCCGTGCCGTGATCGTCTGTCATTCCCAAAGCCTGCCGATGCTGAACTGTCTTGACCGCAAGCCTCTAGAGCAAACCGCGCAAGAATGCCAGACGCGGAGCATGTCCGCGTCCGGCAAGGATCAGGATCAGGCCTTGATCGCGTCCTTGAGAGCCTTCACGAGATCCAGCTTCTCCCAGGAGAAGGAACCGTCGCGGCCGGCCTTGCGGCCGAAATGGCCATAGGCCGCAGTCTTCGCATAGATCGGCTTGTTGAGATCGAGATGGCGGCGGATGCCCGAGGGCGAAAGGTCCATGACCTTGCGCACGGCGGCCTCGACCTCATCCTCGGTCACCTTGCCGGTGCCGTGCAGGTCCACATAGACCGAGAGCGGCTGGGCGACACCAATGGCATAGGAAAGCTGGATGGTGCAGCGATCGGCAAGGCCCGCGGCAACAACGTTCTTGGCGAGATAACGCGCGGCATAGGCGGCGGAACGGTCGACCTTAGTCGTATCCTTGCCCGAGAAGGCGCCGCCGCCATGGGGGGCCGCACCGCCATAGGTATCCACGATGATCTTGCGGCCGGTCAGGCCCGCATCGCCGTCCGGACCGCCGATCACGAACTTGCCGGTCGGGTTGATGTACCACTTGCAGTCGTCGGCGATCTTCAGGTCACCGAGGGCTTCGCGGATATAGGGTTCGACGACGGAGCGCACCTTCTTCGAGTCCCAGCTTTCATCGAGGTGCTGGGTCGAGAGAACGATCGAGGCCACGTCGCTCGGCTTGCCGTCGACGTAGCGGACGGTGACCTGGCTCTTGGCATCGGGGCCAAGCTTGCCGGCTTCGCCCTCGCCCTTCTTGCGGGCGGCGGCGAGGAGCTGCAGGATCTTGTGCGAATAGTAGAGCGGCGCCGGCATCAGGTCCGGCGTCTCGCGGCAGGCATAGCCGAACATGATGCCCTGGTCGCCTGCGCCCTCGTCGCCCTGACGGTCGGCGGCATTGTCCACGCCTTGCGCGATGTCCGCCGACTGGGAGTGCAGCAGCACGTCGATCTTCGCCGTCTTCCAGTGGAAGCCGTCCTGCTCGTAGCCGATGTCGCGGATCGCCTTGCGGGCGGCGGACTTGAACTTGGAGGGATTGATGACGTCGTTCCCGTCCTTGTCCTTCTTCAGAAGGCTCGGCGGCAGGCGGACTTCGCCGGCAATGACCACGCGGTTCGTGGTGGCAAGGGTTTCGCAGGCAATGCGCACGCTCCAGGGATCGACACCGGTTTTCGCCGCCTCCCGGTAGACCAGATCGACGATCTCGTCCGAGATGCGATCGCAAACCTTGTCGGGATGGCCTTCAGCGACGGACTCGCTGGTGAAGAGATAATTGCTGCGCATGCGGGGAACCCCTCAAAGAAAAATGACGACGCCAGTGTTAGCCAGATCAACGCGAAATGACAAGCACACAAGGATATACATATGTCTTTATATGAAAGCTTACCCGACGATGGATTTCCTGACACAGGCATGAAAAAAGGCGGCTCCGGAGGCCGCCTTTTTCCTTGAGTGTCTGTCCAGTCGTCTCAGTCCGCATCGGCCTCGGCGGCGAGCGCCTTGACGAGATCGACCAGACGGCGGCGGATCTTTGGATCGGAAATCTTGACGAAAGCCCGGTTGAGCTGAAGCCCTTCCGAAGACGACAGGAAATCGACCACATAATTGGAGCTGCTGGCCTCGCCAAGTCCTGCGGACATGGCGGGATTTTCACCGGGTGCATCTTCGAAGAAGAACGAAACCGGGACGTTCAGAATATTGGAGATGTTCTGAAGCCGGCTTGCCCCGACGCGGTTGGTGCCCTTCTCGTATTTCTGGATCTGCTGGAAGGTGATGCCAAGGCTTTCCCCTAGTTTCTCCTGGCTCATTCCCAGCATGGTTCTGCGAAGCCGGATCCGACTGCCGACATGGATGTCGATCGGATTCGGCTTTTTCTTATTTTCAATCATCTCGCGGTCCTAACTTCGTTCCTTAATCCCAAGAATGGGTCACCGCCAGCAACCCTCGCACCATGCCCAATGGACATGGAGGGTCACCGCCCCTGCAGATGTAAATCGTCCCCACGAGTGCACTATGCAATTTTGGGGGTTTTCGGTCAATTCGTTCTGCTTTTAAAGCCAATGCGCGAAAACGCAGCAAATGCGGACATTGCGAATACAATCAACCAAAAGTGAAGATTTCTGTCTGTTTTTTCCCATTTTCTCGTCTGTTGACTACCCAGAGTCGATTGCACCACCCCATGGGCGTTCAATGCAAGACCAGAAATAATTTCTCCGCGATTGTTAATAAGTGCTGAAATACCGTTATTGGCATCTCGAATCAGCGGCAGACCGGTTTCGACGGCCCTGACGCGGGCCTGCTGGAAGTGCTGGTAGGGCCCCGGCGAATTGCCGAACCAGCCATCATTGGTGACGTTCAGGAACGCGATTGCATTGTCCGCTTCGCTGCTGATTTCGTCAGGAAAAATCGCCTCATAGCAGATCAGCGGATAGAAGCGGAGGCCACCGGGCAGTTCCAGAAGACGGTGCGTGGCCGCTGACGAAAACCCGCCTGGCAGCGCCGCCACGCCCTGAAGGCCGACGTTGAGCAGCGTGTCTTCGAGTGGCACATATTCGCCAAAGGGCACGAGGTGCACCTTGTCGGCCGCGCCGATGATATTGCCGCGGCCATCGATGACGACGATGGAATTGTAATAGCGCGGCAGGCTGCCGGTGTCCTCTTCCCGCACAGCGCCGGCGATGAGGATCTGGTCGTCGTCGAGAACGTCGGCAATCCGCGTCAGCGCGTCCTGGTTGTCCGTGAGGATGAAGGGGATAGATGTTTCCGGCCAGACGATGATCCGGGGCTTGCGGTCGTCGCCCGGAATCTTCGCCGCCGTCAGCGCGAGATGGGCCTCGAAGACCGAACTTTTCTCCTTGTCGTCCATCTTCTTGGCCTGGTCGATGACCGGCTGGACGAGGCGGATGACCGGATCCTTCGGGTCCGGCTGCGGCAGCGGTTCCGAAAGCCTGACATAGCCATAACCGACATGTGCCGCGAAGAGAGCAACCGCGATCGCGAGCCCCGGCCACATCCCCTTGCGGGTGCCGAGAAGCGCGGGGGCTGCAAAGACGAAGACGGCTCCGGCCGTCACGCCGAAGAGCCCTGCGAAATGCACCGACTGCATCATGATCGGAAAGGGCATGGCGCCATAACCGATCGCATTCCAGGGAAAGCCCGTCAGCAGCCAGCTCCGCAGCCATTCGATGACGGCGAAAGCCGCGGCAAGGGCGGCGATGCGCCCCATGCCCTCCGACCAGAGAAGCCGGGCAAGCGCGAGCGCCAGCCCGTAATAGAGTGCCAGGAAAGCCGGCAGTCCGAGGATCGCGAGCGGCAGCGCCCAGGCAAACTGATCTGCTTCGACCAGGAGTGCATTGCCGATCCACCAGAGCCCGCCGACGAAATAGCCGAAACCGAACAGCCAGCCGAGGACGAACGAGGCGCGGAGCTTGCCGCGCCAGCCGCTTTCCGGATTGCTGGCGGTTCCGTCCATCAGCCAGGTCAGCAGTGTGAAGGATACGAAGAAGGCTGCGAAGAACCCGACGGGAGCGAGGGCGAGATTGCCGATGGCACCGGCGGCAATGGCGAGAAGGGCCCGTTTCCAGCCCCATTGCAGCATGACCCAGCTTGCCAGTCTTTCCACGCACGTTCCCCCGACGTCAGGGCGAATCAGCCCGTGCGGCAGTCTTCCAAAATCCAGAGGGTTTGTCGCGTGCGGAAGCCCGCGCGAAACTCAGGCCTCCGCCTCCGGTGCCGTGGTTTCGCCTGCCTGCGGGCCGATATCCGCATGCCCCTCGCCCTCGCCTTTCACCGGACGACGGCGCACGGTTGCCCGGCGGCGGATGATGCGCACCCTCTTGATGCGGCGCGGATCGGCTTCGAGGATATGGAATTCGAAACCGGGAAGAGCCTGCACCACCTCGCCGCGGGTCGGGATGCGTCCAAGCTCGGCGAAGATCAGGCCACCCAGCGTATCGATGTCGTCGAGCTTGTCGGCAACGTCGAAGTCCGGGCCGATCGCGTCGGACAGCTCTTCCAGCTCCACGCGGGCATCGGCGACGAACACGTCCTCCCCGGTCTGGGTGAACATGGCTTCTTCGTCGTCATGCTCGTCGTCGATATCACCGACGACCATTTCCACGATGTCCTCATGCGAGGCGAGACCGTCGGTGCCGCCATATTCGTCGATGACGAGCGCCATCTGCGTGCGGTTCGCCTGCATGCGTTCGAGAAGATCCGAGGCCAGC
This sequence comes from uncultured Rhizobium sp., assembly GCA_945952245.1. GTDB lineage: Bacteria > Pseudomonadota > Alphaproteobacteria > Rhizobiales > Rhizobiaceae > Gellertiella. The sequence goes on from CAMFHT010000013.1 coordinate 15,293, forward strand.
ATGGACGGCGGCACGAAGAGGACCTTGCGCAGGATGCCCGCCTCCCCGATCGTCTTGTTCAGGTCGACGCGGCTCAGGTCCATGACGAGCTTCGGCGCCGGCTTTGCCACGGGCTTGGCGTCTGGCTTGTCGGTGGCCTGCCCTTGCGGGCGCGTGCCATTCCGCCGGCGGTTGCGGGCCTGCTTGGTGACATAGGAGAGAAGATCACGGATGTGCACCATGCCGCGCGGATCGTCCAGCGTCTCGCTGTAGACCGGCATGCGCGAGCGACCGCTCTCCTCGAAGATCACCATGAGGTCTCCGATTGTGGTGTTGATGTCGACGGCCTCGATGTCGGCGCGCGGCACCATCACGTCCTCCACCCGCACTTCGCGGAAGCGGAGGATGTTGTGCAGCATGGCCCGCTCTTCGGGCGAGAAGGCATTGTCGAAGTTTTCGCCGGAAAGCAGAGCGTCGGCGAGATCCTGGCGGATCTTCTCGCCGTGGATGGGACGCCAGATGCGCGCCGCGCGGGACCAGAAGGAGCGGATCGGCCGGTTCGGGCTTTGCGCCTCCGGCCGCGAACTACTCGACGGGTCTTCGCTGCTGCTCTGTTCCTTGGCCGCAGGGGCCGTATGTGAATTCAGGTCGTTCATCGTTCCGTACTGTCAGACCGGCTCCTGGCCGGCATAGGGATCAGATAGGCCAAGTTCGCCGAGAATGCGAGTCTCGAGCCCTTCCATTTCTTCCGCTTCTTCCGGGTCCATGTGATCATAACCGAAAAGATGCAGGAATCCATGCACCATGAGATGGGTGAGATGCTCCTCGAACGGCTTGCCGAGGTCAAGGGCCTCGCGCTCCAGCGTCTCCCGCGCAATGACGATATCGCCGAGCATGGGACCGGGCTTGCCGCCCGGTTCGAGCGGGAAGGCCGGGAAGGAAAGCACGTTGGTGGGTTTGTCCTGACCGCGCCATTCGGCGTTGATCTCGCGGATCGACGCGTCATCGGTGAAAACGAGCGAAACCTCGACCGGGTGCGGCGGGAAAGGTTGCTCTTCTTCGCGCGCCAGAAACTCCGCTGCCTTCTCCAGGATGGCAGAGGCCTGCGCCTCTAGCGTCTCCTCGTCCGGCCAGCCGCCTTCCTCGACACTTGCCTGAATGTCGAGGCGCGTGATGCCGCTCTTGCCCTCGCCACTCATCGGTCGGTCAGTTCGCTTTCGTCGGCGACTGCCGTTTCCGCGTCGTAGGCGCGCACGATGCGGGCAACGAGCGGATGGCGAACCACGTCCGCATCCTTGAAGCGCACGACGGAAATGCCCTCGACGCCCCGGAGAATCTGCAGTGCTTCGACGAGGCCGGACTTCATGCCGCGCGGCAGGTCCACCTGGCTCGGATCGCCGGTCACGATCATGCGCGCGTTCTCGCCGAGACGGGTGAGGAACATCTTCATCTGCATCGATGTCGTGTTCTGCGCCTCGTCGAGGATGACGGCTGCATTGGCCAGCGTGCGCCCGCGCATGAAGGCAAGCGGTGCGATCTCGATGACGCCTGCCGTGATCGCCCGCTCCACCTTGTCGCCGGGCATCATGTCGTAGAGCGCATCATAGAGCGGCCGGAGATAGGGATCGACCTTCTCCTTCATGTCGCCGGGCAGGAAGCCGAGGCGTTCGCCCGCTTCCACGGCGGGACGCGAGAGGATGATGCGATCGACGGCCCCACGCTCCAGCAATTGCGCCGCATGCGCAACGGCCAGATAGGTCTTGCCGGTACCGGCGGGGCCCACGCCGAAGACGAGTTCGCTGCGTTCCAGCGCGCGCATATAGGCGTCCTGCGTCGGCGTGCGGGCCGAAATGGTCTTCTTCCGGGTGGAAATCTGCGCCATGGAGAGCTTCGCTTTCCGCTCCAGCGTCGGGAGCGTCAACTGATCGTCGGCGGCAACCGCCATGCGGATGGCCCCTTCGACGTCGGATGCCTCGACGGCGCCGCCGCCGAGCAGCCGGTCATAGAGGAAATCCAGCGCACGTCGCGCCTGGTTGGTTGCCATCAGCTCGCCGCTGATCGACACCGAATTGCCGCGGGCCGCCGCATTGATCTTGAGACGCTGCTCGAGCAGCTTCAGGTTTTGATCGAACTGACCGAAAAGCTCGCTCGCAAGCCGGTTATTCTCGAACGTGAGGACGAAGTGATTGACGTCGGTCTCGGAAGTGCGGGACTGGCGCGGTGAGGTTGAGACCAGTTCGTGTCCGTTCAAGCGATCGGGCTCCTGTGCTTGGTGCAACTGAGATGAAAGGTAGTCCCGCAGGGGTGATTTGTGAAGGGCGGGAAGACGCCCTCAACAGGCTTCGTTAAGGAATTCAGCCTCAAATCCGCTCCGCAAACAGGCTGTTATTGCCAGCTCCGGTAATCCGCACCCGGATCAGAGACCCGATTTCCGCGGGATCGCCATCCACGTTCACCGATTGCAGCCAGGGAGAACGGCCAATGAGCTGACCTTCCAGACGGCCTGGTTTTTCGAGCAGGATGTCGAAGACCATGCCCACACGCGAATCGTTGAAAGCATATTGCTGCGAGAACAGAAGAGCCTGCAGCCGCTCGAGCCGCTCGGATTTCACTGCCTCGTCCACCTGGTCTTCGAGCTCCGCGCCGGGAGTGCCTGGACGGGTCGAATACTTGAAGGAGAAGGCCTGCGCGTAGTTGACCTCCCGCACCAGCGCCATGGTCGCTTCGAAGTCCGCCTCGGTCTCGCCGGGGAAACCGACGATGAAATCGCCCGACAGCGCGATATCGGGCCGAGCTTCCCGGATGCGGCGGATGAGGGCCAGATAGTCGTCCGCCGTATGGCGGCGGTTCATGGCCTTCAGGATGCGGTCGGAACCGGATTGCACCGGCAGATGCAGATAGGGCATCAGCATGCGCAGGTCGCGATGCGCATGGATCAGCCGTTCGTCCATGTCGCGGGGATGGCTGGTCGTATAGCGCAGCCGGGCAAGGCCGGGGATCTCGGAGAGCCGGTAGAGAAGGTCGCCGAGGGAAAGCTCGCGGCCATCGGCATCGAGCCCGTGCCAGGCATTGACGTTCTGGCCGAGGAGCGTAAGTTCCCGGACGCCGCCATCGACGAGATTGCGGGCCTCGTCCAGGATCTGCGCCAGCGGCCGCGAGACTTCCGAGCCGCGGGTATAGGGCACCACGCAGAAGGTGCAGAACTTGTCGCAGCCTTCCTGAACGGTGAGGAACGCGGTGACGCCGCGCTGCCGGGTCTTCGCCTTCTCCGCCTGCGGCAGGTGGGAGAACTTGTCCTCCAGCGCATATTCGGTGTCGACGACCCGCTGGCCTGTGCGGGCGCGCTTCAGCGCTTCCGGCAGGCGATGATAGGTCTGCGGTCCGATGACCACGTCCACCGCAGGCGCGCGGCGCAGGATCTCCTCGCCTTCCGCCTGGGCGACACAGCCGGTGACGCCGATCATCAACTCACGACCCTGGCTGGCGCGGGTCTTCTTCATGTCACGCAGCCGGCCGAGCGCGGAATAGACCTTCTCCGCAGCCTTCTCGCGGATGTGACAGGTATTGAGCAGGATGAGATCCGCCTCGCTCATATCCTCGGTTGCCGTATAGCCGTCACGAGACAGGGCATCCGTCATGCGGTCGCTGTCATAGACGTTCATCTGGCAGCCATAGGTCTTCACGAACACCTTGCGCGTGTTCGCAGGCGCATCGGCTTGAGCCTTGGCGGGGGAGAGTGCGGGTTGCTCGGTCATGGGCGGCTATCTACAGCAAATCCGGGGGCGGAGTGAAGCTTTTTCCGAAAGGCGCAGGAGCCTTGGCCCCGTCACCGCGGCAGACGTCCCATCAGGCTGTCCTCCAGCATCTGCCGGATGCGCGCTTTGATGAGCGCGCTCTGGCGCTTGCGGTTGCTCTCCGCATCGAAGACGACGGCCTCGCCGAAGCTGACATCCACCTCGATCGCGCCGGTGCGGAGGATCTTGCTGAGGTGGGGAACGAGACCGATGTCGCCGGGCCAGGCGGCAATCGGCCGGTGGAACCGGCCCATGGGCATGCCGTGTACGCCGGTATAGGCGATGGTGACCGGCTGCACGAAGACCTTGCCGTTCGGGCTGTGCGGCACGGCGGAGGCGGCGGCGCCGAAGAGCGAGGACTTGATGTCGAGGAGATGGTTGCCGGCGGATGTGGTTCCCTCGGGAAAGAGAACCACCGTATCGCCCTCGGCCAGGCGCCGCGCGATCTCGTTTACCTGTCGGCCGGTCCCGCGCTTCTCCTCCCTGACGATGAAGATCGAGCGCTGCAGGCGGGCGAGCGTGCCGAAGACGGGCCATGACTTCACCTCGGCCTTGGCAATGAACACCACGTCGGCAATGGCGCTGAGGACGAGGATGTCCTTCCAGGAGATGTGATTGGAGGCGATCATCAGCGGACGCCGCTCTTCCCGCTTGCCGTGAACGCGGATGTGAATGCCGAGCAGCCGGCACATGGCCCGGTGCCAGAGGCGCGGTATTCTGCGTCGGGGGGGTAAATGCAGCGCGAGGCAGATGAGGTGCGGTGGCAAGAGAACGAGCGTGACGGCGAGCGCGCCGAGGCAGGCGAGCACGACCCTGACATGGCCGACGATGCCCTGCCCCCGGCCCTCGTCCTGCATCTAGTGCTCGTCCTTCTTCAGCGGCACGCCGTAGAGTTCCAGCCGGTGATCGACCAGCTTGAAGCCGTGTTCGCGGGCGATGCGCTCCTGAAGCGCCTCGATTTCGGGCGAACGGAACTCGATGACCCGCCCGCTCTTCAGATCGATGAGGTGGTCATGGTGCTCGGCGGGAACGGTTTCATAGCGCGCACGCCCGTCGCGGAAGGCGTGGCGAGCGATGATGCCGGTATCCTCGAGCAGCTTGACGGTGCGGTAGACGGTGGAGATCGAGATCTTCGAATCGACGAGCACCGCGCGGCGGTAAAGCTCGTCGACATCGGGGTGATCCTCGGACTCGTCGAGAATGCGTGCGATCACCCGGCGCTGCCCGGTCATCCGCATGCCGCGGGCGGCACAAAGCTCCTCCAGGGTCTTGGAAAGATTGCGCATGGACCGAACTCTCGCCCGCTACTGAAACACCGATCCGATAGGTGCTAGCGAAGATCACGCCGCATGACAAGCGCCGTCGAGCGCCGGCCATCCGGAGCCACGTAATAGGACGGGCGCTCGCCCACCTTCTCGAAGCCGAGCTTGCGGTAGAGCCCGAGCGCGGCCACATTGCCGTCGTCCACTTCGAGGAACAGGCTGCTCGCGCCGCGGGTTCCGGCTTCGCGCATCGCCGCCTGCATCAGCCGCCAGCCAAGGCCGCTGCGGCCGATCTTCTGCGAAACCGCGATCGTCAGGATCTCCGCTTCGCCGGCCGCTTCGCGCGACAGCACGAAACCGGAGAGCGGCACCTTGAAGAAGCCGCTCGTCTGGCGGGCGACGAAACCGAAGACGTTGCGCTGGGTCAGCAGGCTATGAAACTCGCCGTCCCCCCAGCCGCGGGCGAAGCGCTCGCCATGCAGCGCGGATACGCCATGGCAGTCCTCGCCGCGCATGGGCAGGATCTCGAATTCGGTCTTGCGGTTCAGATAGGCGTCGAGCACAGCGGTCAGGTCCGGGAGAGGGCGAATCCCGACTGAGGCTTGGCATCGGGCGCGCGCAGATAGAGGGGCTTGGGCTTTTCATGAGCGATTATGAACGAACCGAGCCGCGCCGCAAGCCCCGCCGGAAAGCGATCCGGCTCTCCGCCCAGATTTTGTCCGGCGACGAGCAGCGCCCCGGAGCCGTAGATCTCCGCCTCGTGGGCGCGAGCGAGTTCTCCGACGGAAGCGGCATCGAGCGCCTGCGGCTCGCCGAGCGGCTTGCCTTCCCCGTCGAAGGCCTGTGCATAGATCTCGCCGCGCTTGGCATCGATGGCGGCAATGACCGGCCTGCCCCGATGCACTTCGTGGAAATCGGCGGCCATGACTGCGAGCGTCGTCACGCCAACGGCGGGAATCCCGAGCGCCAGCGCCAGGCCACGCGCGGAGGCAACGCCGGTGCGGATGCCGGTGAAGGAGCCTGGGCCGATGGTGACCACAATTCGCGAGACGTCGGAAAGGGGCCGTCCCGCCTCAGCCATGACCTCTTCGATCATATCCGTCAAACGCTCGGCATGGCCCTTGCCGATCCGCTCACAACGCTCGGCAAGGATCTGCCCGGAAGAGGCGTCATAAAGCGCGGCGGCGCAATCCACGCCCGCCGTATCCAGTGCCAGGATGATCATGGAACCCCCGTCCCGAATGCCTTTTAGCGCGGCGTCAGACGGCCTCGACTTCCTGCACTTCCGGAATGAAATGGCGGAGCAGGTTCTGCACGCCGTGCTTGAGCGTCGCGGTCGAGGACGGGCAACCGGCGCAGGCGCCCTTCATGTTGAGGAACACCTTGCCGCCGCGGAAGCCCTTGAAGGTGATGTCGCCGCCATCCTGGGCGACGGCCGGGCGCACGCGGGTTTCGAGCAGTTCCTTGATGGTCGCGACGATGCTCTCGTCGCCCGGCTCGAAGAACTCGCCATCGGCATCGGTTTCGGCTGCTGTCTGAGCCCGACCCATGACGGGCGCGCCGGACATGTAGTGTTCCATGATCGTGCCGAGGATTGCCGGCTTCAGGTGCTGCCATTCCTGGTCGTTCTTGGTCACGGTGATGAAATCATAGCCGAAGAAGACCCCGGTCACGCCGGGAATGGAGAAGAGCGCGCTTGCCAGCGGCGAGGCCTCGGCGTCGCCTGCATCACGGAAATCGGCCGTGCCCTGGTCCAGCACCACCTTGCCGGGCAGGAACTTGAGGGTTGCCGGGTTCGGCGTGGCTTCGGTCTGAATGAACATGGCGTCCTCCTCCGGTTGCCGGAGAGTTGAGAGTTTAGAATTCTTCAAAAGAGATAGGACGTTTCGCCGCCCCTTACAAGGGCGCGATGCCGTCAGGTCAGCGCATCCAGGTCTTCGTCGGAGAGCGTGTCCGGCAGCACCGTGACAGGGATGGGGAAGGCGGCGCTGCGGCCCGCGATCGACTGGATCAGCGGCCCGGGCCCATCCTTCGCCGAACCGGTCGCGAGAACGAGGATCGCGATATCGCGGTCTTCCTCGATCAGAACGTGGATCTGTTCGGTGACGCTGCCTTCGCGGATGACGATCTCCGGTTCGAGACCAATGGTCTCGCGCACGGTCTGCGCGGTCTTCGCCATGGCCGATTCAGCCTCTTCCTGGGCTTCCGCTCGCATGATCGCCTCGACGCCGATCCACTGCGAGAAGTCGCCGTCCGGGATCACGTAGAGGAGCACGAGACCGCCGCCGGAGTTCTTGGCGCGGCGGCCGGCATAGTACACGGCCCGCTGGCATTCCGGCGTTCCGTCGATGACGACGAGAAACTTGCGCCGATGGCCCTCAAGCCGCGAGAGACGTTTTGAAACCATGCCGCGCCCCCATTTGTCGTTCGACCCGAATGCTTCAGGTGGCGGTGGCAGAACCACCGCGCACCCTATTTAGCGCAGGAAGCCGATAATGTCGCGTATGTCGTCCATGACTTTTTCGGCACGCGCGCCGGCCCGCTCGCCGCCATCGCGCAATATGGCATCGATATGGCTGGTGTCGTCCATCAGGCGACGCATTTCGCCGGTAATGGGCGCAAGCACCTGGATGGCGAGATCGGCGAGCGCCGGCTTGAATTCGGAGAACTGGCGTCCGCCGAATTCCTGGAGCACCTCGGCCTTGGTCTTGTCCGAGAGCGCCGCATAGATGCCGACCAGGTTGTCGGCCTCGGGACGTCCGGCAAGGCCTGCCACTTCGCTCGGAAGCGCGTCCGGATCGGTCTTCGCCTTGCGGATCTTCTTCAGGATCGTGTCGTCGTCGTCCATGAGGTTGATGCGCGAGAGGTCGGACGGATCCGACTTCGACATCTTCTTCGTCCCGTCGCGAAGGCTCATGACGCGCGGCGCGGGGCCCTCGATCAGCGGTTCGACCAGCGGGAAATAGCCGTGGATCGGCTCTTCGCCGACCACCATGTCCACACCCTTGCCGGTCGCGCGGATCTTTTCCTGGAAGTCGATGTTGAACTTCTGGGCGATGTCGCGGGTCAGCTCCAGGTGCTGCTTCTGGTCGTCACCGACCGGCACATGCGTCGCTCTGTACACGAGGATATCCGCCGCCATCAGGCTCGGATAGGCGAGCAGACCGAGCGAGGCGTTCTCGCGGTCCTTGCCGGCCTTGTCCTTGAACTGGGTCATGCGGTTCATCCAGCCGATGCGCGCGACGCAGTTGAACACCCAGGCGAGCTCCGCATGCTGCGGCACGGCCGACTGGTTGAAGACGATGTGCTTCTTTGGGTCGATGCCGGAGGCAATGAAGGCGGCCGCGATCGAGCGGATCTGGCTCTTCATGTCCTCATGCACGAGCTGCGCCGTGATCGCGTGCAGGTCGACGACGCAATAGATGCAGTCATTGTTTTCCTGCAGCGCCACGAACTTGCGGATGGCGCCGAGATAATTGCCGAGATGGAGATTGCCGGTAGGCTGAACTCCGGAAAAGACGAGCGGCTGAAACGCGTTCATCGGGATCCTCTCCCCAGGCGGTTGGAAGGCCTGGGCCTGTTGTTGAAATGTGAGAGCGCATTACAGAGTGCGGGGCCGGCGATCAAGACAATCCTTGATCATCCGGGATTGGCGCGGCTTCTTTCGCGCCTTCCTTCCTCCCGCGCTTCAGGTTGCGGCGGATCATGGCGAGATCCGCGCCTCCGATCGCATAGACAACGACGAGGTAGAGGAGGAGGGAGGCGAGGATGATCGGCCCGAGGACCGCAGCCTGCTGAAGCGCGGAAGCGCCAGATGAAAGGTAGGCCGCGAAATAGTCTGCCATGGACCGGGCCGCAAAGGCCATGATCGCCGAGGCGATGAGCACCTTCACCGCCCGGATCACCAGCGCTCGCTCGATGTGCAGGTGGCCGCGGCGCCGAAGCGTAATGAAGAGGAGTACGGTGGAAAGCCAGCCGGCTATCGATTCCGCTGCCGCAATGCCGCGTTCTGCAAAGAACGGGAAGAGCGCGACCGAAAGGCCTGTATTGACTGCAACCGCAATCATGGTGAAGCGCATCGGCGTCTTCGTGTCCTCGCGGGCGAAGTAGCCGGGCGTCAGCGCCTTGTTCAGCACGAAGCCCGGCAGGCCAAAGCCAAAAAGGGTGAGCACTGCCGCAACCTTGACGGTCGCAGCCGGATCGAAGGCGCCGCGCTCATAGACGAGGCGGATGATTTCCGGCGACAGCGCGAAGATGCCGGCCGCAGCCGGAAGCGTGAGGAAGAGCACGAATTCGATCGAGCGATTCTGCAGGTTGCCGGCTTCGACCTCATGCCCGCTCTTCAGTGCGCGCGCCAGTTCCGGCAGAAGCACCACGCCGACGGCCACGCCGACGACGCCGAGCGGCAGCTGGTAGATGCGGTCTGCATATTGCAGCGAGGCGATCGCCCCTTCCTTCAGCGAGGCGATCGCCTGGCCGATGATGAGATTGATCTGCGTGACGCCGCCCGTCACCGCGGCCGGGAAAGCGAGCAGCAGCAGCCGCTTCACGTTCGGCGTCATGTGCGGACGGCGAAAGCGGATGGACATGCCGGCGAAGCGGACGCCGACATAGAGCACCAGCATCTGCAATATGCCGGCCACCAGCACGCCATAGGAGAGGTAATAGGCGATCGAAACCGCATCCGCATCGATCCACATGCCGTAGACGAGCGCGAGGATCATCGCCACGTTGAAGAAGATCGGGGCAATCGAGGCCGCGAGGTAGTGATGCAGCGAGTTCAGCATGCCCGAGAGCATGGCCGTCAGCGACATGCAGGCGAGATAGGGGAACATGATCACCGCAAGCCGCACGGTGATGTCGTATTTCTCGCCCTCGAAGCCCGGCGCGATGATCGTCCGCATCAGGAGCGGCATGGCGAGTTCCATCAGGATGGTGATCGCGAGCAGCACGGAAAAGAGAACGCCGAAGACTTCCTCGGAAAAGCGCTTCGCCCCTTCCATGCCGCCGCTTTCGATCTCCTTGGCGAAGAGCGGCACGAAAGCGGCGTTGAAAGCGCCTTCGGCAAAGAGGCGCCGGAAGAGGTTCGGGAACTTGAAGGCGGCATAGAAGGCTTCCGCCATCGGCCCCGTGCCGAGCGCTGCCGCCATCAGGCTTTCACGGGCGAAGCCCATCACGCGGCTGCCGAGGGTCGCCCCGCCCACGGTCATGAATTTTTTGACGAGACTCATGCTTCGCTGCGAACCTTCTTCTGGGTTTCGGCTTTTGCGGCTTCGCCGGCGCGCGCCGTTGCGGGCGCGGCATCCGCCTCGCCCTCGCTGAGAACGGCCTTCAGGCGCTTGGCGATCGCCGCACTGCGGTTTTCATTGGTGATCTTCTGTCCCACGAGGTCGGTCACGTAGAACGTGTCGATCACCTTCTCGCCGAAGGTGGTGATTCGGGCCGAGGCGATGTCGAGCGATAGATCGGCCAGCGCGCCGGTGATTTCCGACAGAAGACCGGTGCGGTCGAGGCCCTCGACCTCGATGACGGTGAACTTGTTCGACAGCGTGTTCGAGATCGTCACCACGGGCGTGATGGTGAAGGCGCGAACCTTCTTCTTGCCCTTGGTGCGATTAGCGATCACCTCCGGCAGGCGCTTTTTCCCTGAGAGCACGTCCTCGATCATCTTGCCGATGGTCGCCGCGCGCCGCATCTCGTCCTCGTCCTTGTCGAAGGCGCGGTTGATGTGGATGGTGTCCAGCGCACGCCCGTCCGTCGTCGTGAAGATCTCGGCGTCGGCGATGTTCGCCCCAGCCGCCGCGCAGCCGCCGGTGAT